>CBDTZM010000209.1:0-4666 GCA_965364915.1 uncultured Pseudomonadales bacterium
GATCAACGTCGCCGCATCGGTACGAGTCAGAAATTCCACCAAATAACCGGTATCGTACTCGCCGTTGACGAACACGTCGTCCGCCAGCACCCGCCGCAACAACGGAATGTTGGTACAGATACCGGTTACCCGAACCCTGCTCAGGGATTGCGACAACTTGTCGATGGCGGCATCGCGATCCGCCGCATGCACGATCACCTGGGCGACCATGCTGTCATAATACGGAGACACGAACTTACCATCCGCAGCGGCGGCAATGATCTCAACGCCATCTTCTTCCGGAAAGAAGGCTTCGCCAATCTCGCCCGGATGCGGACGGAACGTGAGTTTACCGCTCGCATCGATCGCTACCCGTTCGGCGTTGACTCGCGCTTCGATGGCGTAGCCGCTGGACTGAGGCGTCAAATCAGCGATCGACTCGCCAGAGGCGATACGGAATTGTTCCCCAACGATGTCGATACCCGAAGTCCACTCTGTCACGGGATGCTCTACCTGCAAGCGGGTGTTCATTTCCATGAAATAGACGGCCTCGGATTTGAGATCGTAAATGAACTCGACCGTACCGGCGCCGACGTAGCCGACCTCGTCGGCGATCGCCGAGGTATACGCGAGCACCTCCTCGGTCAAATCCTTAGGCAACATCGTCGATCCGGACTCTTCGAAGACCTTTTGCTTGTCTCGCTGAACGCTGCAATCGCGCAGCCCCAGTACCTTGCTATTGCCCTGCGTATCGCGCAACAACTGTACTTCGATGTGCCTGATCGAGGTCACGTACTTCTCCAAGTACACGTCGCCGTTGCCGAACGCGGCGCGCGACTCGGCCGTCACTCGATGAAACAACTCGTGAAAATCCGATCCGGACTCGACGACCTGGATACCTTTGCCGCCGCCCCCGTGCACGGCTTTGATGAGCACGGGATAACCAATTTGTTCCGCCACCTCGGCCGCGCGCTCGGCGTTGGTCAAGATACCGTGGCTACCCGGCACGACCGGCACGTTCAGTTTCAAAGCGGTGTTGATGGCATTCGATTTGTTACCCATGGTCTCCATGCTGGCCACGGGCGGACCGATGAAGTTGATGCCGTGACTTCGCACCAATTCCGCGAACTGAGAGTTCTCGGACAGAAAACCGATCCCCGGATGCAGCGAGTCCACACCCTCCTGCTCCGCAACGCTGAGAACGCTGCGGGCATTGAGATAGCTTTCATCCGGCGTGTTACCGCCGATACACACCAAGGTGTCGTTGTCGGTGAGCTGATCCACCACTGCCGAGGTCATATCGGGATCCGATTGCACCAAGACCACTTCCAGGTTTCTGCGCTGCGCGACGCGCACCAGCTTGGCCGCAGTGCAGCCGCGCGCATGTATGAGCACGCGCTTCACCGGTTTGATCAGGTCGGACTCGGTGTACCGCGGCCGGTGCGCAACGACGACCGGCCGTTCGCGGCTCAAGACACCCGACAGTACTCGTTTGATCACCTCCGGGACGGTTTCCTCCGGTATCGGGATTTCTCTATCGATCTTGAGGAGTTCATCGTCTAGCTCGTAGTAGAACGGATGCTTCACAAGCCCCTGCATCGACGCTTCGTCGACCGAGCGGTAGTTGGAAAGGATGGCATTCAACGGCAGGTTGCTCGGCACGACGATCTGGCCGGCGAACGGCATGCTGGTGCCGGAGAAATAGTAGGTCTGCACCAACGGATGGGTGACGAAGCTCGCCTGCGCGCCGCCCATACAGTCGCCGTAGCCGAACACGATGATGGGAAGATCGTGATCACGCACGAAGCGGGTGATTCGGTCGTTCACCGCCGCCATGGAGAAAAGTGCGCCGGCGCCTTCTTTGGTCTGCATGCCTGCCGAAGAGATGAAGCAGATCACCGGCAGATGTCGTTCCGCGCACTCGACGAGCAGCTTGCAGAATTTTTCGGCACTCGCCATGTCGAAGGCGCCCGCTTGAAAAGCGGCATTCGAGAGCACCAAGCCGACGGTCATACCGCCGTTGTCGTCTTTGAACTTCGCCTTGCCCGTGACGATTCCGCACGGCGGCAGGCCTTGATTCAGAGCGTTTTCGATAGAGTGCCGAAAACCGGGGAACTGGCAGGGGTCGGAGCTGATGAGATCGTCAAAGCACTCTTCCCATTCCGTGAAGAATTCGTCAACGATGTCCTCGAACGTGAACCGGTACTGGCCCTTGAACCCACGGATTACGTTCTGCATCAACAGGTCGCCGTAAGCCATGTTCAAGCGATACCAAAAGTCTTTGCGGCGCCCGATGTTCTTAGGCGCGATACGTCCGTTGTAAGCCTTGCCCTCGCGCTCGGACTGGATGAACGAGTTCAAAAGGTTTTCGAAGAGATAGGTGACCACGACGAACAGCGCATCTGCAAGATCGGGAAACCTCGCGCGTTTCCACTCTTCGACCGCGCGAAAAAAATCCTCGCCCTTGGGCATCTGCATGATGCGCAGATACCAGTCGAGCACCTGCTCGCGCAGTTGCCTCGAGATCTCGTCGGCAGACTGCACGCCACTGCCGACGGCGCCAATGGTCAGTCCTTTCGCCGCAAAGTCGATCGTGGTTTCGATCAACTGTCCTAAGGATTGTTTTGACAGCGATTGGCCGGATTGTGCTTCCTCCGCAATGGCGTCGAGATTGGCGATGATCTGGTCGTAGACCGAATCGAACAGCAACAAGTTTTCACATTCGGCAACGAAATCGGGCCTGAGTTCGTCGTTGATGATCACATCTAGCACGGTCATGTCGCTAAACGGCACGGGCTCGCCGCTCGCCTGGCGCGGCGCGATGTATTCCGAATAGCGCTGCTGTACGATTTCTCGGTTGATCTTGATCTGCGAGGCGCTCTGGCGCACCAGACTCCGGGCAGCCTCGTGCACCTCATCACCCAGGTATCCAACCAAATCGTCGCCGGTGATAACGAGATTCAATTCCTCGGTCAGTTGCGAAGACAAGTACGCCTCCGCTTTGTCGGTCGTACCGCCGTCGCGCAACAGCTTCTTGCCCTCGTGGGTGAAGCGTTCGCGAATCGTGTCCAGCAACTTGTCATCGTGCCGCAACGCTTGGATCAACCCAACCGGGTAGTCGATATCGGTTACTTGCAAAATCTCCCGGGTATCTTCGTGGTGGGTTAGAAACTCCTTCAACGCGCGCAGATTGCCGACAGCGTCGCCCTTCCAGCGGTTATAGAGAAATACGCCAACCGATGAGATGAGCTGCGCGCGTGCGTCTTCGTAGTTCTTTTTGGGTTCACCAAAGATCAACTGAGCGATGCGACCGCGTTCGTCGTGAACGGCTTGTTTCTTCTCGTTGTAATTGCGCCAGGCCTTCGAGAGGGTGTCGTCGTAGACGACCTTGTCGGCATCCTGCAGCCAAAGCAAAAACGTCCGGCGCCGTTCCAGGTCGGCGCGTTTGTCCAGTTCTCCGGCCGGTAGATCCTGGTCGGCCAAGCGTCCGTATTGTTGAGTGCTGGTGGCCTTGATCCGTTGCCGCACCTTCAGGTAGCGCAAGTAGCGGTACGCCACGCCAAAAACGTTCAGGTATTCGGTCGGATTCTTGGTGAGTTTGAGCGAAGCGCTCGTTTGCATCATTTGCAGTTGCTGGGACGGGTTCAAATAGCGCTGCAAACTCTGCCTATAGTGCTCGAAAATGTACGGGTTCTCCGCGACGAACTGTTTAGTGCGTGCTTCAACGGAAATCAGCCCGCTAACGATCGCCGAACGCAGGTTATCCAACTTGTCGGGCTCGTTTGGCGAATAGTCGATGACGCCATCGATATTACCCTGTACAAAAAGTTCGAACGGCGACAAGCCTACGTACTTGGCGCACTCCTGCCATGACAGGTTGAGTCTTCGAGCGATATGGGCGAGACCGGGCGGCTGAATCGTGCTGAACACTCCGTCGCTGACCGCTAGAATCATGTTGCTGGCAGCCAGCGGAATGGCGCCGCCGGAATAACCGAGTCCATAGATGACACCAACGTTGGGTACGTCGACGTTGCTCGCCTCGGCGATCAATCGCGAGATGCTGTGCGCCTGATTGTTACGATTGGCTTCTTCCTTTGCATCAGCGCCCGGCGTATCCATGAACGTAACGATCGGCACGGCGCGTTTCGCGGAACGTTCCATGAACTCGGCCGCGCGCTGATGATGCTCAGGTCCCCAGATACCGTTCTCGGCAGAGCGGTCTTGGGCGAGAAAGCCGATGGGACGCAGATCCCCATTGAACTGCATCTCGACCGTGGCGGTAAAGAAAGGTCCGTCGGAGACCTCTTCGGCAACGCGTCCGAGCTGCCGTATCACCTCGGGCGCCGGTGTGCGCGATTTGCTTTCTGCGGGCGTGACGACCGTTTCGATGTAGGAGTCGATATCGAGATTCTGCAACTGCTCCGTGCGCCGGAGAATTTCCGAACGGCTCAGCAGCCCGGGTAGCGCCTCGTCGCTATCCGTGCTGGGAAAAAGAGAGAAATCCTGTGCGAGGCTTTCGGCGATGAGGTAGAGCCGATCGCCTTCGAGTTGTTTTTCCACGCTGGGTTCTGTTCCGCCTGGGGGCACCGTGTAGAATGCCGGTACTCTAGCCACTTGCCCAGCCGCGCGCAATCGCCCGTCTGCCAAGTTACTGTGTTTTCAGCAACTTACGACCATTGTTGGATCC
>CBDTZM010000210.1:0-4663 GCA_965364915.1 uncultured Pseudomonadales bacterium
AGCGCGGTGGAGTTCCCATACCCAGTCGTTACACCAAGTTCCTGTCACGTTATCGATATGCGAACCGTGTGTTCATGACGCCCCCGTGGCAGGAACTGTTCGCCGGAGATGCCGAACGGCGGCATTCATTTGACGCCGCGGTCGCCGAGTTCGAGTTTTTATCGAAAAAAGGCTATCCGGAGAGCGGTTACGAAGTCGTCATGATTCCGAAGGACACCGTGCAGGCTCGGGCCGACTTCTTGCAAAGGCAACTCGCACTCTGATAGCCGAGTTGGTCGCTACTCCTTAGGCAGCAGCTGACTCATCTCGATCAACCGACTATCGACAAGTGCGGCGGCGCGAATCGGTGCGATTTTCAGATAGTCAGCGTCGTTGAACATGTCGACGAACTGACGCCGGGCGGGATAGCGAACCAGGATGACGACGTCCCATTCGTCCGAACCGATAATCGAGTGATGGGCGCGGCCCATCCAGATGGGATCTCCGCCAAACCGGGGATGCAACTTGGCGAAATGCCTCCCGTATACCTCGTAAGCTTCCCGGCCGCTCAGCCCATCGACGCCGAAGCCCGACTCGGCCTGCTCTCGGTAGCGCAACAGGTTGAGCATCACCACCGGTTCGTCCGGATCACCGGCGCCCATGGCGGCCAGCGCCTCACGATCACTATGTACGGTTCCCATCGTTCCAACCCCCAAGACACTCAAAAAAAACCCGCTGCCCCAACTTTAGGTCAGGGCTTTGACTCCCCAACGACTACGAACGAACGCATCCAACCCCCACGATCTGCCCGCCCCACACAACAACAACGTCAACAAAGCCCAGATGTAGGCCGCATCCATTCCGGGTAGCCAAATCCCACGACCCGTTGCGAACGTGTAATTAAGCACCACGAAAATTCCGACCGCCGCACCAAGGCGGGTGAACAAGCCGAGGAATATCGAGATCCCGAATAGTAACTCCCCCCAGGTCACCAAGACGGCAAACATTTCCGGTCTCGGCAAAACGACCGACTCCAGAAACGGCTGATAGAAGCCGAAGGCGTTCTCGACATTGGCGTTGACGAAGCCTGATACGTTATCGGCATATTGCGCCCCCCAATCGCCCTTCGAGAGTTTGTTCTCGCCCGCCAGGATGAACGACAGCCCTACCCACAGCCGCAACGGCAGCAAGTAAACCAGTCGCGTACTGATCGTTTCTTGCATAGCACCCTCCTCCCGCGCGTTGATTGTACCGTCAAGCTCGACCCAACCCGCATGGTAGGCTTGCTCTCGTCAGACAATTAGGGGATGAGACATGGTCGGCGTATATCGCATGCATGAAGCTGGGGCACCGGAGGTCATGCAATGGGAGGATGAAGACATCGGCGCACCGACCGGTGCGAATGCGTTGGTGCGTCACACTGCCATCGGGCTCAACTACATCGACACTTACCACCGCAGCGGTCTCTACCCGCTGCCGCTGCCAACGCGCCTGGGCGTTGAAGGCGCAGGCGTGGTCGAGGCCGTGGGCGACGAAGTCGATCATCTACAGGTGGGCGACCGTGTGGCTTACGCGGGCGCGATTGGGTCGTACGCCGAAGCCAATATCGTGCCAGCCAGCCGTCTCGTGAGACTACCGGAGTCGGTGAGCGACGAAGTCGTCGCGGCCAGCCTTCTCAAAGGCTTGACGACTTGTTACCTCTTGACCCGCACCTACCCTATCACGGCGGACGACACCATATTGGTGCACGCGGCCGCTGGCGGCGTTGGCCTCATACTGTGCCAGTGGGCTCGTCATATCGGCGCCACCGTCATCGGCACCGTCGGCAATCAAGCCAAGGCAGCACTTGCGGAGGCCAACGGGGCGCACCACACCATCCTGTATCAAACCGAGGATGTGGTGACTCGCGTGAAGGAGATTACCGATGGCAAAGGCGTAAATGTTGCCTACGACTCCGTTGGCAAGTCGACTTTTCAGATCTCTCTCGACTCGCTCGCGCCATTGGGTATGTTCGTCAGCTACGGCAACGCTTCGGGCAACGCACCGGCCATCGAGCCCGCCGAGCTACAAAACCGCGGCTCACTGTTTTTTACCCGGCCTACACTGGCAACGTATACGGCAGATCCCAAGGACCTTCAGGGCATGGCCGACCAACTATTCAGCGTGATCGCAGAGGGGATCGTCGATATTCACATCAACCAACGTTATCCGTTATCCGAACTCGTGCAAGCTCATACAGATTTGGAAGCGCGCGCGACAACCGGCTCAACGGTAATCGATCCTTGAGGAGCCGGAGATGGATAAAGAAGCCTTTTACGCCAACGCGCGCAACGACCTAGACGGCCCCCTACACGGGGTCGTCGTCGTTGAAGCGACCACCACTTGGGCGGGTCCCATGGCCGGCTGCATCCTCGGGGATTTCGGTGCCACGGTAATCAAGGTGGAACATACCGACGGCGAGGTCGTACGTTCGATACCGCCTTTCGTTCCGGACTCCGAATTGACGATACTCCACGAGACCGTCAATCGTAACAAGCAGAACGTCACAATGGACCTGCGCCATCCGCAGGGCCGCGAAGCCTTTCTGAAACTCGCCGCGACCGCTGATGTCGTCATCGAAAATTTTCGGCCGGGCACGCTCGCTAGTTGGAATGTCGGCTTCGAGGATGTCGCCGCGGTCAAACCCGACATCGTTTATGTATCGATATCGGGCTTCGGCCAATTCGGCACGCTGTCAGACCGCGTGGGCTACGACCCGCTAGCGCAAAATTACTGCGGCTGGACATCGCTGAACGGCGAACCCGATGGCGGGCCCATGAAGTCGCCCACCTATCTGGGTGACGATCTGGCCGGGATGAACGGTGCGCTCGGCGCGATGGCGGCGTTGCGCCATCGCGACCAAACGGGCGAAGGTCAACACGTGGACGTCGCCTTGATCGACGGCATGTTGTATCAGAGCAACGGCTACACAACAGCGGCCGCGTTGGATATTCCGTTAGCGCGATGGGGTAATCAGTACGGCATCGCCGCGCCCGTGAACAACTACGTTTGCACCAACGGCAACGTGTTCGCGGGTATGGTGCTGAATTCCCACTGGCAGCGACTTGCAGAGCACCTGGGCCGCGCCGACCTCAAGAACCTGACCGCCGCCGACCGGCTCGAGCGCCGCGACGAGATGAACCAATTGATGACGGATCATTGCGCGTCGAGAACGGTCGAAGAAATCGTCGCGGCGTTCGCTGAGATGGGCTTGCCTGCGACGCGGGTGAACACCTACAAGGAAGTCATACAAGAGCCGCACATCGCGTCACGGGACATGATGCAGACGGTCGAACTCGCCGACGGCAGTTGCGTGCCGTTGACGGCGCCTGCGGTCAAATTCTCGCGCACCCCCGTGCGCATACGCACTCGCGCACCGACGCTCGGCGAGCACAACGACGCCGTCCTCGAAAGTATCGGTTATGGGCCGGACGCCATCCAGGCGCTGAAGGACGCCGGTGCGATTTAGAGGCGAGGGGTCGGAGCGCTTTTGGTATAGTTCCAGGTCGATCAACCTTGGGAGGTCAACGATGAGAGGACTTATAACACTCGGTTTAGCCTTGTTCGCCGCACAGGCTCTTGCGGGCGCCGTCGTGCTTTACGAAGACCGCGCCGTAACCGTCGAAAACACGCTGGCCGATCCAACCGACCTATGGGTTAGGTCCGCCGAGCTTGGCCGCGTCAACGGTTTTGAATTGAAGCCGGAGGGCGCTTGCATCGACGACATCTGCGTACCCGTCCGCCAGGATGTAGACAGCGACATCTTCGTCACGCGCCAAGGCACCCAATGGTTCAACGTCTCGGAGCTGGCGGATCGCCTGAACCAGCCGATGGTCGTAGATTCCGACAACGGCGTATGGAGCTTCGGTGCCATTCCCGCCCGTCGATCGAGCTTTCTGAACAAAGCCGTCGCACCGGACTTCAGCTTGCCCGACGTCAACGGCAACACCATCAAACTGTCCGACTTCAAGGGCAAGAAAATCATGCTGCTCACCTGGGCGTCGTGGTGAGGATGCCGCTTTGACCTGTCAGGTTGGCAGGCCGTTTACGAAGACCTCAAAGATCAAGATTTCGTCATCATCGCCGCTGCCCAGGACACCGGTGGCGCGAAAGCCGCTGCACCCTGGTACGAACAAGGCAACGTCAGCTTCGTCGCCCTTGTGGACGAAGGCCACGCGCTCAGTTCGCTCTACAACCTGGTCAACGTGCCGTCCGCCGTTTGGATCGACGAAGCCGGATACGTGCGACGCATCGACGAAGGCGCCTACGCAGCCGTGCATAAGCTCGGAGATTTCGAGTTTGGTCGGGCCGACTACGCGCCGATGGTCGCCAACTGGGTCGGCGAAGGTGACGCTAGCCCTCACGTGAAGCCCGCCGGTGAACTGACGCTTGCCAACCGCACCGACGATCACGCCCGGGCGGAACCGACGTTCAAGCTCGGCGTCTACTTCCATCAAATGGGCGATGAAGCAAAGGCCAATCACTATTGGGAAATCGCCCAGGCACTGAACCCCGACAGTTGGAACTACGCGCGTCAGGATTGGTCCATCACCACGCCCGAGCAGGCCGGCGAGAACTGGGCCAAGAAGTTTCAAACCCTCGAGGGCCGACCTTACTACAAGCCGATCGAGGGACTCGACGGCGC
>CBDTZM010000211.1:0-4640 GCA_965364915.1 uncultured Pseudomonadales bacterium
ACGCGTGAAACCATTCAGGGATCCGTTGGTCCAACCGGTACTGAGATCGCGTTTAAGGTTCCGCTATGGGGTTCAAACCGACTGTAAATCTGACCGAGCAGATTGCGGACCACATAGGTCATGAGATCATTTGCGGCCGTTTGGCGCCGCAAAGCCGCATTCAAGAGCTTAAAGTGGCCAAGGACCTCGGCGTCTCACGCGGCTCGGTTCGCGAGGCTCTGCTCATTCTGGAACGCCGCCACCTGATAGAGATAATTCCGCGTCGCGGAGCCGTCGTGAACGGCCTGCAACCGGACCAGATAGCAAGCTTTTCCGCGCTGTTTTCCCGACTTTTGGGTATGTGTTTGAGCCGGGCCATCGAGCAGCCGGCCAGACAACACCCAGTGCTTTTGGAAGCCGTCACCATGATGGAAAAGGCCGTGAAGGCCGGTGACGAGTCGATGATCGATCGGCTAATCGAAGCACGCGGTCTGTTTCTCGAGGGGTTGTTGGCGTTGGTGGATGACTATTTCCTGAAGTCGGTCGTCACCGGACTCATACCAGCGAGCCAACGCCTGTCGTTCATGGTCACGCGCCATCCGGACTTCGATCCTCGCGATGCCGTGCGCTTTCATCAAGCCCTCTCTGCTGCGGTCAGCTGTCGCGATGAAGCGCGTATCGGCGAATTGGTTAGCGCCTATGCGCGACGCGAATCGAAAATGGGGTTGAGCTGCGATACCGTTAGCCAGAACGGCATTCGTCGAGCCGGTTAGGGGTGCCTTTCGGCTCGCTTGCTTAGCCGGCGAGGTTGTCGTGAAGGCCGTGAAGGTTCAGGAAAAAGTACTAATATCCCGGCATATTTTGTTTTAGACTAGCGCGCCATTGGGTTCTTGCCGTGGGGCAAGTGCTCGCATGGGCACGGGCTGACAATGCGCTTGAGGCGGTTGTTGGCGCGCGCGGTTGTCGCTAGACGCTCGTGGTATGTAGCAAGGACTAGATGCGCCTAAAGCAGATCAAGCTTGCTGGTTTCAAATCATTTGTCGATCCGACAACGGTCATCCTCCCTGAAAATCGTTGTGCCGTCGTAGGTCCCAACGGTTGCGGCAAATCCAACATCATCGATGCGGTGCGTTGGGTGATGGGCGAGAGCTCTGCAAAGCAGCTCCGAGGTGAGAATCTCACCGATGTCATCTTCAACGGCTCCAACTCGCGCAAACCGACCGCTCTGGCCAGCGTCGAGTTGGTGTTCGACAACTCAGATGGCCGCATCGGCGGTGAATATGCGGCGTACGCCGAGATAGCCATCCGCCGCCAGGTGACACGCGATTCGCAATCCGCCTACTATCTAAACGGCACCAAGTGTCGGCGCCGCGACATCGGCGATATCTTTCTCGGCACCGGCTTCGGTCCGCGCAGCTACTCCATCATCGAACAAGGCATGATCAGCCAACTCGTCGAAGCCAAACCCGAAGAGTTGCGGGTTTACCTCGAGGAGGCGGCGGGTATTTCCAAGTACAAGGAACGCCGCCGAGAAACCGCCAACCGGATCAAGCACACCAAAGAAAACCTGGAACGATTGCGTGACATTCGGGAAGAATTAGGCCAGCAGTTGCAGCGCTTGCAACGCCAGGCCAAAGCAGCGGAACGCTATGCGGTGCTCAAGGACGAAGAAAAACTGCGCACCGCCCAGTTGTACACCATCCGCCACATGGCTCTTTCGAACGAGCTCGATGAGCTGGAAGAGAACATTCGCCGACACGAGGTGGAGCTGGAGCGGGAGCAGGCTCAGCAACGTGCCTACGATTTAGAGATCGAGAAGTCTCGCGTTCGTCACGGTGAAACCAGTGATGAGTTCAACAAAATTCAGGGTCGGTACTATCAGCTCGGCGCTGACATTGCGCGTATCGAGGAAGCGATTCAGTTCAATCAGGAACGGGTGCAACAGCTAGAGCTCGACTTGGACGTCGTCCGCCAACGCAACAATGAGACCGACCGTCAGCTGGCGATGGATGAAGCCCAGATCGGTGCGTTGAAAACAGAGATTGGGGAGCTGGTGCCTAAGTTGGAGGAGGCGCGGCTCGAAGATCAGACCGCCAGCGATGCCCTCACCGAGTGTGAGGAACGATACCGGCAATGGCAGGACGCCTGGGACATCTTTACCACGCGCGCGGCCGACGACGAGCGCGAAGCTCAAGTTCAATCCTCTCGTATCGATCACCTCATGCAACTCGTGCAAAGACTGCGTACCAGGCTTGATCAGCTCGACGAGGAATCTGAGGTTCGCCCGGGGATCGAGAGCGATCATGTGCACACGTTGGCGGAGGAGATCGAGACGCACCAGCGTACCCAGCTTGCTGCCGAAAGTGACATCGACCGTTGTTTGACTAATCTTGCAGCGGCACGGGAAGACGTCCTGATGCGCGAAAAGGTATTGGAAGAAGCGCGCAACGAGGTGCATGCGTTGCGCCACGATCTCGCAAGCTTGCAAGCCGTACAGCGCGCAGCCCTGGGCCGTTCGGATGAGGCTGTCGAGCAATGGCTACGTGAGAACGGCCTGCAGGGATCTCCGCGTCTGGGCGAATCCTTGAGCGTCGTATCGGGCTGGGAGCGCGCGGTCGAATTGGTGCTTGGCGAGTTTCTGCAAAGTTTGCGTGTCGATGACGTGGCCGCCTATACCGGGGCGTTGGCGGGTTTTACCGACGGCCACGTCGCCTTAGTGGAGGCGCGCATCGAGTCGAGTGCGCACGGAGAGCTGCCAAGCTTGGTATCGTTGGTGCGCAGCGATGAGTTGAAGCTGGGTTCGATATTGCATGGCGTGTTCGCAGCAGAGTCGGGAGAGGTTGCGTTGGCGACCCGTGCGAGCCTAAAACCCGGGGAGAGCATCATCACTCGCGAAGGTCTTTGGGTTGGCCCCGATTGGATCCGCAAACTTCCAGCCGCGGCCGACGATGCTGGGATCATCCAGCGCGCGCAAGAACTCGAAACGTTGACTCTCAGGGTCGAAGAAGCCGAACGAACGCTCGCCGAGCTGCAAAACCACGTCGTTGAGGGTCGCGAGCGCATCAATATGCTGGAGCAGGAACGCGAGACCCTGCAGGGTAAGGTGAATCAACTCAACAAGATGTTGGGTGAACTGAAAGCCGATCATGGCGTTCGCCAAGTACGACTCGAGGAAGCGGATGCGCGGCGCGATCGGCTGTATCGAGATCGCCAGGACATCGAATCTCAGATCGTTCAAGAATCCGAGCAGTTGTCGAATGCGCGGGTCGCTCTGGGCGCAGCGGAGCAAGCCCGAGAGAACGAGGCGAACGAGCGTTTACAGCTGACCGAGAGCAAAGATCAGATGCTCGTTGCACTCGACGAAGCACGCCTGACCAGCAGATCCTGTCACGATCGATTCCATGCGTTGAACTCGACGCGCCAAAGCCTGGGGTCGCGCCTTGAAGCCAGCGAAACTGCTCACGGCCGCTTGGTTAATCAGCAGCAGGATTTGTCTGAGCGCAAGCGCACGCTCGAACAGGGCATTGAAGCGAGCGCCACGCCGCTGCCGCAGCTCAAAGGCGAGTTGGAATCCAAGCTAGCCGAACGATTGACCGTGGAGAACCTATTGGGCGACGTACGGGCGCGTCTGGAGCAGCTAGAACAAGCCATCCGCGAACAGGAAGGCATGCGCGGTGAAGCGGAGGGGCTCGTTGACGCGGTTCGCACCAAGCTCGAAAGCGTTCGGGTGGAACGCCAAGGACTCACCGTACAGGAGGCAAATCTCAGGGACCAGGTACAGCGTACGGGCCACGAGTTGGAAGCCGTGCGATCGGAGTTGCCCGAAGATGCAACCGATGCCAGTTGGTCTGAGCAGTTGGAGCGTATCGACCGCCGTATACAAAGGCTGGGTGCCATCAATTTGGCGGCCATTGACGAATATGACGCGCAATCGGAGCGCAAGACATACCTGGATGCCCAACACGAAGATCTCGAAAAAGCGTTGGATACCTTGTCCACAGCCATACGGCGCATCGATAGAGAAACCCGTGCACGCTTCAAGGAAACCTTTGAAGCCGTCAACACGCAATTGGGTTTGCTGTTTTCCAAGGTTTTTGGCGGGGGCCACGCCTATCTGGAGCTGACCGGAGAGGATTTGCTTGATACCGGTGTCTCGTTAATGGCGAGACCACCGGGAAAACGTAATGCAAGCGTGCATTTGTTGTCCGGCGGCGAGAAGGCGCTGACAGCGATAGCGTTGATCTTCGCCATTTTCCAACTGAACCCTTCGCCGGTATGCCTGCTGGATGAGGTCGATGCACCGCTCGACGATTCGAATGTCACGCGCTTTGTCGAGCTGATTGAAGAGATGTCCGCGGACGTACAGTTTGTCGTCATCACGCATAACAAGATAACGATGGAGACTGCCGATCACCTGATGGGTGTCACCATGAACGAACCGGGCGTTTCGCGGTTGGTGTCGGTGGATGTAGAAGAGGCCGCCGCGATGGCGGCTAGTTAGTGCCTGTCCAGAATGCGGAGCATTCTGAGACCGCGGGTGTAATGACAGAAGTGGCTGGCGGCAATATGCGGTCAAGGAGCCCCAGGTGGATATAAAGGATTTCATACTCGTCGGCGGCGGTTTGTTGCTCGCCAAGGGCACGCTGTCGGTCCTCGAGGTC
>CBDTZM010000212.1:0-4632 GCA_965364915.1 uncultured Pseudomonadales bacterium
GGTTACGGGCGCCGGCGGTTCTATCGGGTCGGAGCTGTGCCAGCAGATCGTGCGCCAGCATCCGCGACTGTTGCTGGTGCTGGAACTGTCCGAGCCTGCGCTGTACGAGATCAAGCGCGAGTTGCAGACAATCTGTACCGACGAGGCACTAGATGTTGATATCGTCGCCGTTCTCGGATCTGTGACCAACGGCGCGCTCATGAACCGCACCTATAGCTTGCACGAGATCGAGACGGTCTATCACGCGGCCGCATACAAACACGTTGTCCTCGTTGAGGACAACGCGATCGCCGGACTCAAAAACAACACCTTTGGTACGTTGTATGCCGCCGAGGCTGCGACGGATACCACGGTCAAAGATTTCATTTTGATTTCCACCGACAAGGCCGTGCGCACCAGCAGTGTGATGGGCGCCAGCAAGCGTTTGGCGGAGATGGTTTTGCAGGCATTGCAAGACGCAAACCCCGACGGTACGCGTTTCTCCATGGTTCGGTTTGGCAATGTCCTGGGTTCGTCCGGGTCGGTGGTGCCGCTGTTTTTGGAACAGATCGAGCAGGGCGGGCCGATCACGGTCACGCACCCTGAGGTGACCCGCTACTTCATGACGATTCCCGAGGCGGCCCAACTCGTTATGCAGGCAGCCAGCATGGCCAGCGGTGGTGACGTGTTCTTGTTGGACATGGGGCAGCCGGTGAGGATCGTCGATCTAGCAACCCGCATGGTCAAGCTGAAAGGCTACAGTCTGAAGGATGCGAGCCATCCCGACGGCGACATCAGCATCGAATTTACTGGGCTGCAGCGCGGTGAGAAGCTGCACGAAGAGCTGTTGGTCGGCGAAGACGTGACCGGCACCGATCACCCCAAGATCATGCGCGCCGAAGAGCGCTTCGTGCCATGGTCTGAACTGAAAGGGGCACTGAACACGCTGGAAATGGCGTGCGACCACTACGATTACGAGGCCATCAAGCGGTTTATCGAGGGTCTTGTAGAAGGCTCGGACCTCGAGTCCCAACTCGGCGATCTTGCCAAAAAAGCGTCCATCGTTCAGCTCCGTCAACCGGATTAGGCGGGGTTACGCCTCGGATATTGGATAGGCGCCTAAATCCCGCTGCTACCCCAGTCAGCCCGCAGTTGCTATGCTTGAGCCGCGTTTTGGGGGAACGGACGTCACGCATGACCTCGCAGGAGGAATCTGCCGTCACCAAGTTGTGGTCGACTTGGAGCACCGGCAAGATGCTTGATAACCAGCTTTGCACGGATTTCTTTTTCGAAGTCATCCGTCGTCATGTGACGTACCAACACCTCAATGCGTTCGAGGTATTGGACGTCGTCGTCAACGCCAAACGGCCATCGACCCAACGCGGTTAGAAATGGGTTGCTTAGGGTCTCTCGTTGGATTGGAGCAGTTTTAAGTGTCGAGCCTTCCCAAAACCGCCCTTGCCATGGTGCAGACCGCCAAGCGCGAATTACAACCGATGGACATTCCGATTCCCGAGATCGACGAAGACTCGGCGCTATTGAAACTCGAGGCGTGCGGTATCTGCGGCAGCGACTACGAGCAGTTCGAAGGGATGTTGCGCACTCCGATGCCGGCGATACCGGGTCACGAGCCGCTCGGCGTCATCGCCAAGATTGGCGATCGGGCCGCTGAGCGTTGGGGGGTCGACGTTGGGACACGCGTGGCAGTCGAAACCATGTTGTCGTGTCATCACTGTGATACCTGTTTGTCCGGTGCTTATCATCTGTGTGATAACCGCAAGATCTACTCATACATTCCGCTGTCGGAGGCGCCGGGCTTGTGGGGCGGCTATGCCCAGTACATG
The DNA here is from genome assembly GCA_965364915.1 of uncultured Pseudomonadales bacterium. Taxonomy (GTDB): domain Bacteria; phylum Pseudomonadota; class Gammaproteobacteria; order Pseudomonadales; family Azotimanducaceae; genus Azophilus. The sequence continues at coordinate 1,824 of CBDTZM010000212.1, forward strand.
TTTCTGCACGGGAACTCGGTGCTGCATCGGGTCAGCCCCGAGCTGGCGCCGGAAATCGGGGTCATATTCAACCCGCTCGGTGCGGGGTTCCGTTGGGCTGTCGAGATGCCCAACACGCAACCCGGGGACACCGTCGTGATTCTCGGCCCGGGGCAGCGTGGGCTCGCCAGCGTCATCGCGTGTCGCGAAGTCGGGGCCGGTACCATCATCGTCACCGGACTCGAAGCGGATGCTGACAAGTTTGCGGTCGCGAAACTATTCGGCGCCGACCATTGCATCGATGTTGAAAACGAAGATTCCGTGGCTCGCGTCAAGGAACTCACCGACGGGCGCGGCGCCGACGTGGTGGTCGATGTCAGCTCGTATGCGACGCAGCCGGTGGTCGATGCGTTGAGTATGGTGCGTATGGGCGGCACGGTCGTACTCGCCGGGGTCAAAGGCTTCAAAACGGTGGACAACTTCGTATCGGATCTTGTGGTCATGAAGGAGATCAACATTCGCGGTGCGATTGGCGTGACATCGAGCGGGTATAAAAGTGCGATTCGGCTGATCGAGAGCGGACGGGTTCCGATTGAGGCGATGCACACGCACAACTTTGCGTTGGAAGAGGCAGAGCTTGCGATCAAGACACTCGCGCGCGAAGTGCCCAACGATGCGTCGATTCACTCGTGTCTCATCCCGCCGCACTAGCCTTCGCAGAGAGCAGTCATGCAACACGGCATTATTCTAGGAGCCCCAACGATACAGGGACAGATCGACACGGCTGTGCGCGCGGAGCGTGCGGGGTTCGATTCGGTGTGGACCATAGAGTTTTTCAACGCCCACGGTCTGGTGCGTTTGGCAGCGGTGGCGACGGCGACCGAAAAGGTGCAGTTGGGTACCGCCATCGCCTATGCATTCATGCGCACGCCGCTACTCGCAGCGACGGCCGCCATGGACATCGATGAGATTTCCGGTGGCCGCATGATCTTGGGATTGGGTAGCGGTACCGAACGGATGAACCGCGATTGGTACTCCATGCCGTTCGATGACCCGCCGGCACCCCGCATCAAGGACGCCATCGGCCTGGTTCGAGCGGCATTTGCCGCCCAGCATGGCGGCGGACTCACCTACGAGGGCAAGTACTACCAAGTCAAGAACCCCGCCTTCTCGAGAGCCGGGGCGGTTCGAGAAACGATTCCGGTGTGTCTGGCGGCCGTCAACATCGGCATGATCCGCGCTGCGGCTTCGATCGCCGACGGACTGATCGCGCACCCGGTGTACACCCGTAAATACATCTCTGACGTCGTGATGCCCGAGTTGCAAGGTAGCCAATGTCAGCTCTATCCATATGTCATTACGTCAATCGCCGATAGCACCGAACAGGCCCGCAACGAGGCGCGCGGCCAAATTGCCTTCTACTACACCACGCGCCTCTACCATTCGATATTGAAACCGCATGGTTGGGAAGCGGCCGGCGAGACTATCGCGAGCGCTTTTCGCCAAGGCGACTATGCGGCGATGGCCGCCGCGGTGACCGACGAGATGGTCGACGAGATTGCGGTAGCGGGCACAACCGACGAGGTGCGCGACCAGCTTGCCCAGTGGGATCAGTTTGCCGATCACGTCATTCTGTATTCGCCCAGCATCGGCCTGAAAGCCGGCAGGGTTCAAGAGAACCTCGACGCGATCATCGACACGTTTGCAAGTTAGTGCTCGCAGAAAACCGACAGAGGAAGATTCGCGGCGCCTGCGGCGAATCAGGAGCCGAATTTCCGGACAGTAACTAGTTAGGAGTTAGTCGTGGCTGATATCTCGTTCAACGAAAAAGTAGCGCAATCGTTCATCAATGCACCCAAAGGCGGTGGCGGCGGGTTGCCCGACTACCTCGGTTTCGAGATTTACGATGCGGGCCCGGGGACGATGAAGGCGCGCTTCGAGGTACGCGAAGAGCTCTTGACCGGTTTCGGCAACATGCATGGCGGCGTGCTGTCAGCTTTTTGCGACCACCTGCTGGGCTGTGTCTGCTACCCCGCCATGGCCAAAGGCCAGTGGGCGGCGACCACCGAGTTCAAGATCAATCTGACCGCGCCGGTCAGCTCGGGCGTGGTCGAGGGGCACGCCGAGATTCTCAACATGACTCGCAGTCAGGCGGTCGTGCGAATCGACCTGTTGAACGATGGGCGTACCGCCGCCATGGCCCAGGGCACAGTGACGATTCGCGACCCACGTTAGGCCCCAGCGCGAACTAGATCACACTCGGCGACTGCGGATTCTGCGATTCAGCGTCAACCGATGGGTTGCTGCCGCGTTATCTGAGCACACAGGTAGTATTACTGGAGTGCATAAAATGAAATCGCAATCCCTTGTAGCAGGTGCCTTAGCCATGGTTGTTGGAACCGTAGCGTGGGCTGACGTGAGCGTCGAGACCAACAAAGGCATCGAGACGTTCGAGACCCAGAGTGGCAACACCGTAGAGGTACGCAAAGTTACCCAAATCGACGAGGAAGGTAACGCGCGCGGCGCCCGCCACGTTCGTGTGACCGACCAAGACGGCGAGATCATCGCCCGCGGCGTCGATCGTGTCCGTAAAACCGCTGACGGCGAGGTTGCGCGAACCGCGCGACGGTCCCGTACCGACGCGGAAGGCAACGTCCACCAAAGACGTGCACGCGGACAAAGAGATGGCGAGGGTAACGCCCGCGGTCAGCGCCAACGCCGCAAGATCGATAGCGATGGCCATGTTGTGGCCCGGTCAAATGCCCGCGCGCCGGAAGATCGCGCCGCACCCAGCGAACTACTCAGGTTGGCAACCTGCTGCCTGGCCAAA
>CBDTZM010000213.1:0-4627 GCA_965364915.1 uncultured Pseudomonadales bacterium
TGATGACTCAAAGCGAGCTATCAGACACCGAAGAAGCACCACCCTACGTGTTCGTGAGCTACTCTCACGAGGACAGCGCGACTGTCACCGAGGAAATCGCCTGGCTCAGGCGCGAGGGGTTTGACGTCCACTACGACCAGGACAAACAGCGCGTAGAGCCGCGGGATTGGGCCAACGACGTTGCGCCGGACATCGGTGATTCCGCGGTATTGCTATTTTATGTTTCGCCCGCCTCCATCGAGTCACGAAACTGCAACGACGAGGTCGACTACGCGCGCACACATCAGCTACCCATACTGCTCTCGTTTCTGTCCGAGACACAATTGCCGCCGGGATGGCAACTGAGGGTCGTTAGAGAACTCAAGATCAGTGCGCGTCAGGCCTTGTACCGAAACCGCGAAGCCCGGGCTGACTACGAGCAACGGCTGTGCACGCGACTAACCGGTTACCTTGAGCGCAATCCTTCCCACCTGAACCCTGCCGATCTTGGATCCGAACCAACGTTGGCCGTCCTGCCCTTTGCCAATGCAACAGAGAGCGCCGCCTTGGGTCATGTCGCGGAGAGCATCGCGCTGGAGGTGCACGCGCTGCTCGAGTTTCAGCCGGGTATCCGGTTGATCGCGCGCACATCGTCATTTGCGCAACGCGACGACACTCAACCCCCTGTGGAGATTGGCCGTGAGTTAGGGGCAGACGATGTTCTCACCGGTTCGGTCACGGTCATCAACAACGAAATTCAGATTTCGATCAGTATGATTCGGGTTGCCGGAGACGAGGTATTGCTAGAGCGAAGTTTCCCCCCGCGTGAGTATGCGACCGCGAATCTCAGAGTGGACGTCGTCGAAGCCGTCGTCGAAATCTATAAACAGAAAATCCAAGAGGGCTCGCCCAGCTTGCGGGTTCGTACCACCAATGAAGAAGCGTATCGCGCCTACGTCGTTGGACAAGGCTATTGGTATCGGCAAGATCTGGGCAACCTGATGTCGGCGATAGAAAACTACCGACAAGCAGTCGAACACGATTCCGACTACTTCGACGCCTATATCGCTATGGCGAACGCCTATTTAGCCAGCCATTCCATGGGCACGGACAAGGACTGGTCAATCGAGCAAGCCAACGCGGCCATCGAGGAAGCACGTCGTTTGATGCATAGAACCGACGAACGCTCGCGGCAGGAACTCGCGCTTCGGTCTGCGTATTGCTATCGCATCAATCATTGGTCCGGTGGCCTAGGCTACGAGGAGTTCATAATCCGCGGGATGATCGAGTCGAATCCTTCCGACTACGCAGCCTACGGCGAGTATGGCGAGGGCATCTTGATGCACTCGGGTTTCTACCATGAAGCGATTGAGTATCTGAAGGTTGCCGAAGCGCACGACCCGCACAACGTGACGATTAAACAGAGCCTTGCGCTACTGTACGTGAGTCTCGGTAACAACGCGGAGGCGAGCGACAAGCTGAACCACTCTATTGCCCTCGATTCGGACAACGTTTTAAGCCTTGCCTATCGGGCAAATCTGGCAGCCCGGATGGGCAACCGAACCTTGGCCGAAGATGATCTTCTACGTATTAAGAATACGGCCGGTGAAAGTCAACTGCTCGGGTTGCTACGCGCGAATTGCATAGCCTGGCTCGGGGACGTGACCGAAGCGGAAAAGATCATCAAAGCCGAGACGCACAAGAAAGTCCCGGCAGACGCAGAGTTTCCTTTCTTGACCGGCTTGGCTTGCATCGCGCTAAAAAAATACAAGCGCGGTTTCGCCTATTGGAAGCATGCCAACAAAGTACAAGACCGGCTGCTGCACCACATACGCAGCCACGTGACTTTCTTCTGCAGTACGGAGGTCACCGAGCACGTCGCCAACGACAAGCGTTACAAGAAGTTGCTGAAACGCATCGCGATGGACGCCGTCTGGTGTGCGGACGCGCAAACGCGCGCTCACTCACTCACGACAATTACGGGTATTCCCATAAACCCGCCTTCTTTCCCCTAGGGTTTCCATCGGGCATAAGAGGTATGTGAGAACCGTCCGGATTTTGGGACTAAGATACGACACCATTGTTGAGTGCCATGTACCCGTCAGGACGGAGGTGTAATGCCGAGAGTGCTGAACGCCGAAGTCGCGACTGACGCACAATTGGTGCGAACGCCGCGAACGACTGCACGAATATTCGCTGCGGCGTTTTTTCCAACTGCGTTGATCGGTGCATTGGTGAGTTGCGCGTATCTCATGTCGGTTGGCTACACGCCGTTGGCGTCGCTGCTCATCAGCGAGAGATAGAGCCGGTGAAAGATCTACCTCCGAACTCGGTCAGTCGCCAAGAACGGGATGTACCCAAGCGGCGCCCAGTCAAGCCAATGCGCGCAAACGACGGTGGAGGCTCATCGTTTGTTTGGCAGGACGCTGCCGTCGTAATCCTCATAGTCGTTGCGATCGTTGTCTGGCAGTTGGGTGATGAGGTAAGCGGCGTTGATGCCCAGCAATCGATTGTTGGTGAATCCCCTAGTGAATCGCCTGCGGTTGGTCGATCGACCTCGTCTGCGGAGACCAGGGTGGAAACCAAAAGGCAGGACGATATCGGCGACAAGGCGTTGGCTCGCTCGTCAAAGCTCTCGGCCAAACTGGCTTTTCCCCCGGGCGTTAGCTCGTCGAAGCCAACATCGCTAACTGCCGATTGGGCGACCGTGGATCTGCTGACCGAGGAAGTGCTGCCAGAGGGTGTGACCATCGAGAACAGGTTTCTCAAGAACGGGCACATCGAAGTTTCGGGCTACGCTGATAGCAGGCAGGCCGTCGCAGAATACCTCCGGGCCATCCAGGCGGAAGGTGGACGCCCTAACGTTCACTCGGTCACAACAGAGCAACGCAATCAGCGATCAGTGAGTGTGTTTGCGATCACCATCGTCTCTCGGGACTCCTAAAAGCGTTGCGCACGGCACGCCCATCAAGGTAATGGCGGCGATCGAAACGCTGACGCAAGGTCAAATTGTCGGTGACCAGTCGTAGATGCGCGACAGGCTGCCGCCCATCAACGCGGATCGCTCATCGTCCGACAACTGGTCGGTGACCCGAAAGGCTTCGACGCCCTGCTCGTAGGTGAGTAATCCAACGGCGCGAGTCCAATCGGTGCCCCACATGCATCGATCGAAGCCGAATGCCTCGAAAATTTGGCCCAGTGGTTGCCAAATATCCCGGTAGGGGAAGGGTTGTTGTGACAACGTGCACGCCCCCGAAATTTTGATGGCAACGTTGTCATGTACCGCGAGCGCGACGACTTTGGCCAGATCAACAAACGGCTCCGGCGGGGCCGGCGGTTCGAAGGGTTGCCTGAGTCCGACGTGATCCACGACAATCTGAGTCTGCGGGTTCCTGCGAGCTAACTCTCCCAACAAAGGCAGTTTTCCCCAGCATAGAACGTTGACCGGCAAGCCATGTGCAGCACCTGCGGCGAGGATCCGGTTCAGACCGACATCATCGGCGTCGGAGGCCCAGTTCCCCAACATGACGCGTGCCCCGACCACGCCGGGTGTTGCCGCCCAGTCGCCGATTTGATCGGCAACGTCTTCGTCACGGGGATCGAATGGCTTGATCAGCCCGAACCGTCCCGGATGTTGCGCATACACCTCGAGCGCGTAGCTCGCGTCGAAGCGGTACATGGTCCACGGCGAAACCAACAGGGCGCCGTCGACCCCGACAGCGTCCATGGCCGCAACCATATCGTCGCCCGTGACTTCGGACGGGCCATGCAACGGCGCGCTCCACGGTCGCTCAGGCGAATCCCGCGCGTAGGCGTGCACCTGCGAGTCGATTGTCGCGGTGTTGGTTTGCGTGGTCATCGCAGTATCGTGCGGCCCATCGGCCCGGCTAGCAAGCGCTTATCGGAGTGCGGAGAGGATGGAAGTTTTTGGGACGCCAATCGCGAACATCCTGGACGGATAGTGGCTAACTAAACCGATGGTTTCCCGGACGTTGCGAAAACTGGCGAGAATTTCCTGGCTGTCCTTGTTGGGACGGATCTTAAGCTGGGGCGTGCGCCTGCTGCCTGTGCTGGTCGTTATGGACTTGGGCTATCTCGTCGGCATTTGGCCGGACTGGAGTTCGTATGCCGAAGGTCCTGCGCCTAGGTCGCGTTTCATTCTCAACTATGAGAGTGAACGCCATCAACATGCAGCCTGGCCGGATCTGCGTTGGCGCCCGGTCGCCCTTGCCGACATCCCGCGCGGCATGGTCCGCGCCGTTGTCGTCGCCGAAGACGCCCGTTTTTACGATCACAACGGTGTCGATTTCGATGCGCTGAAAGCGGCTATGGAATACAACCTGTCGGAGCAAAGATTAGTCCTCGGCGGCAGCACGATTTCACAGCAAACTGTCAAGAACCTCTTTCTGGATGTTTCGCGCAATCCGCTTCGCAAGTGGCACGAGTTGCTGTTGACCGTCGGGATGGAGCGGGCCTTAAGTAAGAAACGTATCCTAGAAATGTATCTCAATATTGCCGAATTTGGCCGCGGAATTTACGGCGTCGATGCAGCCGCCCGTTTCTATTGGGGCGTACGAGCTTCGCAACTGACTGAACGCCAATGCATTGAACTCGCGGCCACGCTACCGTCCCCGGTTCGCCACAACCC
>CBDTZM010000214.1:0-4620 GCA_965364915.1 uncultured Pseudomonadales bacterium
GCTGCCCTGGCAGGGCAACGTGCGTCAGTTGGAGAATACTTGCCACTGGTTAGCCGTGATGGCGTCCGGCCGACAAATACTCGTTGAGGATCTGCCGCCGGAACTGCTTGACGTGCAAGACTCGCTGGCCGCCGGCAACTGGGAACGCGCCTTGAGCGAGTGGGCCACCGACATGCTGGCCAACAACCCGCACTGCCCGCTGTTGGACGACGCCCTGCCCAAGTTTGAACGCATCGTCATTCGTGCGGCGTTGCGCCAGACCGGTGGCCGGCGCAAAGACGCGGCAGAGTTACTTGGCTGGGGCCGTAATACCCTCACCAGAAAAATCGCCGAGCTGAAACTCTGATGCCGTTGAAAATCGTGCTGTTCGAGCCGGAGATTCCACAAAATACCGGCAGCATCATTCGGCTCTGTGCCAATACCGGTGCCCAACTGCACCTCGTCAAACCGTTGGGATTCGAACTCGATGACCGCCGTCTGAAGCGCGCCGGTCTCGACTACCACGAGTGGGCGGAGATCTCCCTACACGATTCGATCGACGAATTGCTAGCGGACGGAACTTGCTACGCATTGACCACCAAAGGCAGCCGGCTCTACACGGACCCCGTCTATGGACACTCCGACACGCTGATCTTCGGGCCGGAAACGCGGGGCCTGCCGGATGATCTGTTGAGTCGCTTCGCCGGCTCGGCCAAGCTCAGAATTCCCATGCAGGCAAACTCGCGGAGCCTGAATCTGGCAAACACGGTGGCGATAGCCGTATTCGAGGCTTGGCGCCAGCTCGGCTTCGAAGGGCAGCTCTAATAACCGATCGCGCCTAGTGCGTAACCGCGTTTTCTTCGCTTCCGCCTCCGGCTTGGTCTGGGTCTTGCCGGCTGCGCAGCGCTTCGGCATAGAGCGCCTCGAAGTTCACCGGCGCAAGGTGTAGTGCTGGAAAGCCACCTTTAACCACCAGGTTGTCCACGGCTTCCCTGGCGTACGGAAAAAGCGTTGTCGGGCATACGGTACCGAGTACCCGGTGCAGCACCTCATCTTCCAGACCGTCCAGGACGAATAATCCGGCCTGTTGAATCTCGACGATAAACGCCGTTTTGCCGCTATCGATCTTGGCTCGGAGCGTCACCGTCAAAACCACCTCGAAACGCTTCTCCTCGAGGCGGTCGGATCGGGTGTTGATATCGACCTGAATCTCGGGCTGCCAGTTTGCAGTGAACACGCCGGGACTTTTAGGCGACTCCCACGAGGCATCCTTCAGGTACATACGCTCAAGGGTGACTTGGCCGGTCATGCCTTCACCACCGGCAGGCTCTGGTTGCGCCATTCGCTGACGCCGCCAGTCAAGCGCGAAACGTTCTCGAAGCCATGCTTACGCAGCAACGTTCCAGCGGACCCCGAATGTTGGCCCATCTTACAGGCGACGATGATCGGCTTGTCCTGGTGCTTCTTCAGCTCGTCAACCCGCGAGTCGAGCGCCGAGAAGGGAATGTTGATGGCATCGACGATGTGGCCGGTGTCGAATTCCTTCTTGTCGCGCACGTCGAGCACCACAGCACTCTCCCGATTCACCATATCCACTAGCTGTTGCGCGCTGACCGAACGTCCGCCGCGCTGCATTTCGTTGCGGATGAACAGCGCCAAGATCACGGCAAACGCGCCCACCAAAAGCGCATTGTCGACTACAAATTCGAACACTTGGTCCATTTGTCGGGCGTTACCTTGTACTTTGAGACGCGCGATTATACAGATTTGGCTTTCTGTTAGAATGCGCCGCCTCGATTGCCACCTATACCCCGATGCCCGTTTCACTGCTCGTTGTCTTGGACGGATTTGGCCACAATGATGCCGCTGAAGCTAACGCCATCGCCCATGCAAGAACACCCACCTGGGATCGATTTCTCGCCCAATACCCACACACCCTGATTTCCGGATCCGGCACCGACGTCGGGCTGCCCGACGGACAAATGGGCAATTCCGAGGTGGGGCACATGAATCTCGGCGCCGGTCGAGTCGTGTACCAGGATTTCACCCGCATCAACGAGGCCATCAAACAGGGCGAGTTCGCCAATAACCCCACTATCGATAGGACCTTCGAGAAACTCCGCGCATCGGGGGGTGCGCTTCACGTCATGGGTTTGCTGTCCCCCGGCGGCGTGCACTCCCACGAAGAGCAGATTTTCGAGCTACTGCGTATCGCCAAGTCCAAGGGCATCGAACGTGCGTACCTGCACGCGTTTCTGGATGGCCGCGATACGCCGCCGAAGAGCGCGGCGGCCTCGATACTGGCAGCCGATCGGCTGCTTTCAGACTTGGGCCTCGGCTGCGTGGCAACGGTGATCGGCCGTTATTTCGCAATGGACCGCGACCAGCGCTGGGATCGAGTCGAGCGCGCCTACAACCTGATCGTCAGCGGCGAGGCGCCCTTTCAAGCGCCAGACGCTGCGTCGGCCGTCGAGATGGCTTACGCGCGAGGTGAGACGGACGAATTCGTGCAACCAACAACCATCCACCGCGAAGGTGAGTCTGGGCTCATGCTTCACGAAAGCGACGCCATCATTCACATGAACTTTCGAGCCGACCGCGCGCGTCAACTCACGCGGGCGTTGACGGACCCGGGCTTCGACGGCTTCAAGCGGCGCTCAATGGTAGCACTCACCGACTATGTCACCCTGACGCGTTACGCGGATGACATCGAAGCCCGCTGCGCATTCCAACCAGCCACCTTGAGCAATACCCTGGGCGAAGTCTTGTCCAAGCTCGGCAAACGCCAACTGCGGCTCGCGGAAACCGAAAAGTACGCACACGTGACCTTCTTCTTTTCAGGCGGTCGGGAGCAACCGTTCGACGGTGAGGAACGCATTCTGATACCCAGCCCGAAGGTCGCAACCTACGACCTGCAGCCGGAGATGAGTGCCATCGAGGTCACCGATGCGCTTGTCGAAGGCATCGCCTCGGGTGCCTATGATGCCATCATCTGCAACTATGCGAACGCCGATATGGTCGGGCACACCGGTATTTTCGCTGCGGCCGTCAAGGCCGTCGAGACACTCGACCGAAGCTTGGCCCGGATCGCCGAGGCGCTAAGCGCAACCGGTGGTCAGATGCTCGTCACCGCCGACCACGGTAACGTCGAGCGGATGGTTGACCCGACGTCCGATCAACCGCATACGGCGCACACCTGCCAGCCGGTGCCGTTGGTGTACGTAGGACCCCAAGCAGTCGTGCTGGCCGACAACGGTACGCTGTCCGACGTGGCACCCACGCTGTTGGATCTCATGCATCTCGAGATACCGGCAGAGATGACGGGGCGATCCCTGCTGCGCCTTCAGGAACGCACGCGCGCTTGAGCAACCGGCTCCTCCCGTTTGTCGGGCTAACGCTGTACCTGGTACACGCTGTCTTTTTACACTCACATGCGCAGGCGGCAGAACCTATCGACCGGGAACAAGCGGAAGCCCAACTGGTGGACGTGGTCGAGCAGCTCAATGCACTCGACACGTGGCTCTCCGAAGCAGAACGGCAGCGGGTGCGCTGGTTGCGGGACGTACAGTCCAAAGACCAGCAGGTTGCCGAGGTGAGCTTGAGCGTCGACGCCGCCGACGCGACGCTCGCGCGCATGCGCGCCGAACTGAACGCCCTGACGGTACAACGCGACAACCTGAACGAGCAGTTGGCCGAGCAAGCCAAGCGCATCGAAGAGCATCTGACCGCCGCGTACCGGTTGGGGGGTCAGGATTTCCTGAAACTGCTTCTCAATCAAGAATCGCCCGACACGGTCGAGCGCATGACCGTCTACCATCGCTACTTCAGCAAAGCCCGACTGGCGGCACTCGAAGCCTATCGGGGCACGTCCGCTGATCTAGAGAGAGTCGCCGTGCGCCTTCAAAGCCAACATGACATGGAAGCCAAAGAGCAAGCAGACTTGCGAGGCCAGCGACGCCAACTCGAAACCGAACGGCGGCAGCGGCAATCGTTGTTGGCCGAGCTGGACGAAGAATTGGTTGACCGCGCGACGCTGAGAAAGCGCCTCGTTGCCGACCAAGACCGGTTGCAAAGGCTGGTCGCCGAACTCAGACGTCGTACATCGGACCTCGATGGCAGTCGGTTCGCCAACCGCAAAGGCGCATTGCCGTGGCCGGTGTCTGGCAATATCGAGAACCGCTTCGGCCAACCCCGCGCGGACGGCCGACTGAGATGGCATGGCGTTCGATTCGGCGCGACCGAGGGCGCGCCGGTGACCGCCGTGTTTCGTGGAAGAGTGGTCTTTGCCGATTGGTTGCGCGGGTTTGGTCTTCTCACCATCGTCGATCACGGCAGCGGCTATATGACACTCTATGGACACGCCGACGATCTCACCAAGCGTGTCGGCGACATGGTCGAGAGCGGCGAAGTGATTGCACACGAGCACAACCACTGCGGTCAATGTTGGGCTGAGATGCGTCTTAAGGGCAGGCCATGTGAATCTCTGTCGGGTTTAGATGGCGATGTCACCGATGCGGCCACCATGAGCCAACACGAAGCTCTCAGATTGCACGAACATTCCACCAGAGCCACAGCACGGGTCGTACACTCGTCCCTTATAGGGTTCAAGCATCTCCACCAGCAGGCGTACCACCGACCGGG
>CBDTZM010000215.1:0-4579 GCA_965364915.1 uncultured Pseudomonadales bacterium
GCGCGCGCGGCGGCGTCATCATATGACAGCAACTCACCGTTCTGTGTATAGGCGAGCAACAACCCAGCCTCTTCGAAACTTTCACGTATGCCGGCTATCCAGTATCCACGCCACTCGTAACCCAACGCCGCGGCCTGGGCTTGCTGCGACTCGCTGGGCCCTTCGCGCACGCTGTCGTATTTGTGAAGATGGTCGTCGCCGTCGACCCGACCGCCCGGAAACACGTACATACCGCCGGCAAACGATGCCTTGCTGGTGCGCTTGAGCATGAAAATCTCATAGTCGACCGCCGCACTTCGAACGAGAATCACCGTCGCCGCCGGACGTATGGGTTGTACTGCTGGCATTCACTACCCCTCGAACAAACGCGTCAGGCTACCGTCTTAGCGACTGGAACAAAACCGCTAGTAGGAATAGAGTTTTCTGGGACAGAACACTAATGGGGAGTCGATCATGAAGTTAGCCGTAGAGTTTCCAAGCATCGCGTATCGCGAAGGCCCGGAAGGCATCACCAAGCTCGCCAAGGCGGTGGAGGATATCGGGTTCGATCAACTCGACATGTTCGATCACGTGATCATGGGCTATCCCACCGACAATCGCCCCGCGCCGATGTACCCGCCGCAGATGCCGATCATGGAAGCGTTGATGATGCTCGCCTACATGGCGGCAAGTACGACCAAGATCGGGCTGGGTACGGAAGTGCTGGTGCTGCCGCAACGACAACCCGTGCTTGTCGCCAAACAGGTCAGCACGCTCGACACGCTGTCTGCAGGACGCATGCGTCTCGGCGTCGGCGTCGGCTGGCAAGTCTCGGAATACGATGCATTGGAAGAAGACTTCGGCAACCGCGGCCAGCGCATGGACGAAGCCATCCATTTACTGCGCGCCTACTGGTCCGACGAGAAGATCGACTTCAACGGCGAGCACTACACCTCCACTGCGATGGCGATGGAACCAAAACCTCCCCAAGGCCGTGAGCTGCCGATTTGGATCGGCGGCAATTCGGCTCGCGCACTCAGACGCGTCGGCGAGTTAGGCGACGGCTGGCTCGCGACGGCCATCCAAAACCCCGAAAAGGCCGCGAGCATGGTGGCGACCATTCGCGAGCATGCGCAGAACGCCGATCGTGACCCCGACGGTATCGGCATGCAGATGATGTTGGACGTTCCGCCGACGGGCGATGCGGGCAAATCGTTCTACAGTGACCTGGATATGGTTGTCAGGCGTGCCAATGCGGTCGCGGAAATGCACTTCGAGTGGGGTGCGCTGAATGCGACCGCCATCTTCCAGGCAGGCTTTCGCAGCGTTGACGCCATCATCGACAAATTGGCCGAGTTGCACGATGCGATTCGTGCCGAGGTGAGTTAGTGCCCCGCCCGAGGACAGGACGCTAACACCCATGGATCTCGATGCCGCTCGCCTAGCCATTCGAGATGCCACTTTCGAGCCCGAATCCGACGCCGTCGCCAGACTGCTGCACCGGGACGAACGCAGCAGCAAACTGAAACGCCGGGTGCAGACCCAAGCGCGGCGCCTCATCGAAGATTGCCGGGCGCACCGCGACGAACGATCTTTGTTGGATGCATTTCTCGATCAGTTCGGCTTGTCGTCGACGGAAGGCGTAGCGCTGATGTGCCTGGCGGAATCGGTTTTGCGCGTACCCGATGCGGAAACCGTCGACGCGCTCATCGCCGACAAACTGCACGGCAATCAATGGCAAGACCACATCGGTCAGTCAGACTCGATACTGGTGAATGCTTCGACGTGGGGCTTGCTGTTGACCGGCAAGGTCATCGATATGGGGCATGATATCCAACGCGATTTCGGCGGATGGTTCAACCAACTTATCAACCGCATGGGCGAGCCGATCATTCGCGGTTCCGTACAGGTCGCGATGCAACTGCTCGGCAGCGAGTTCGTGTATGCCGACACCGCCGAACGCGCCTTAGAGAAGGCCGACCCAGGCCAATTGTACTCCTTCGATATGCTGGGCGAGGCAGCGCGCACCGACGCCGACGCACAAACCTACTTCGACGCCTACGAACACGTGCTGACGCTACTCGCCGGCTTCGCCACCGACGCGCCGATCGAGCACGCGCTTGGCATTTCGGTGAAGCTATCGGCGCTGCACCCTCGATACCAGTCGCTCAAACGCGACCTGGTGAATGAAGAGTTGTACCCGAAGTTGCAACAACTCGCAGGCATCGCCGCGCGTGGCGGATTACAACTGACCATCGATGCAGAAGAAGCCAACCGTCTCGATCTAACACTCGATCTCTTCGCCCGGCTCGCCGCCGAACCGAACCTGGCCCATTGGCAAGGTTTGGGTCTCGCGCTGCAAGCGTACAACAAGCGCGCACTGCCTGTGCTGGAATGGTTGCGCGGGGTAGCCGAGCAGACCCAACGGCGATTATTGGTGCGCCTGGTCAAGGGTGCTTACTGGGATACGGAGATCAAACACGCCCAGGAACTCGGCGTCTCCAGTTATCCGGTCTATACCGTCAAGGCCGCAACGGACCTTTCGTATCTATCCTGCGCCCAAACGCTGCTCGCCTATCCAGACCAGTTCTTTCCGCAGTTTGCGACACACAACGCCAACACGCTTTGCAACGTCATGAACCTGGCGCAAGGAAAGTCCTTCGAACTGCAACGTCTGCACGGCATGGGCGAACTCGTCTACGCACGGGCGCACGCGCTGTTTAAGGAAATGCCATCGATACGGACCTACGCACCGGTAGGACCCCACAAACACTTGTTGGCCTACCTTGTTCGTCGACTATTGGAAAACGGCGCAAACAGTTCGTTCGTGAACCGTTTCCTCGACGACGCGACGCCGGTCGCCGATCTCACGCGCGACCCCGCGGCAAAAGCCGCCGAGACTGAACCTTGGATACCGCTGCCAGCGGATCTTTACGCGCCAGAGCGAAGCAATGCGCGAGGGTATGAGATTGAGGAACCCGTACATCTCGGCGAACTTGAACGGGAACTGTCTGCAAAAGCCGCTCAAACGTGGTCGTTCGGCACAGTCGACGTGGTGAACCCGGCCGTTCCAAGCCAACGCGTAGGAAGCTACACGCCAACGTCATCAGACGCGTTGGGCGAGTTGTTAGATACCGCGGTCGCCCAACAATGCGAATGGAACGCCATCGGCGGTAGCGCCCGCGCCGACATTCTGCGACGGCTTGCCGACCATCTCGAAGCGGAATGTGTAGAGCTCATGGCGTTACTCATTCGCGAAGCAGGAAAAACACTGGACGACGCTATCGCAGAACACCGAGAAGCGATCGACTTTTGCCGTTACTACGCAAGTCAGGCCGAGCGATTGTTCAACCAATCCGTCGAACTGCCGGGGCCGACCGGCGAAAGCAACAGGCTTACCTTGCAAGGTCGAGGTACCTACCTGTGCATCTCGCCATGGAATTTCCCGCTCGCGATATTCACCGGGCAGATCGCCGCGGCGTTGGCCGCCGGTAACACCGTCATCGCCAAACCTGCAGAACAAACCCCGCTCATCGCCGAACGCATGCAACGGCTCGCCACACTGGCAGGATTACCCACGGGCGTCCTGCAAATCGCACAAGGCGCCGGTCCGGAGATTGCAGAACCCATGCTCGAGGACCCGCGCGTCAGCGGCGTGGTTTTCACCGGCTCGACGACAACGGCCAAACGCATTCAGACCTGTCTTGCCGAGCGCCCTGGCGCCATCGTGCCGCTGATCGCCGAAACGGGTGGCCAAAACGCCATGATCGTCGATTCCACCGCGATGCCGGAACAGGTTGTCGACGACTGTGTGCGTTCGGCGTTCGGTTCCGCCGGTCAACGTTGTTCGGCACTGAGGGTGCTGTACCTTCAAGAAGAAACGGCAGATATCGTCATCGAAATGCTCGAGGGTGCGATGGCAAGGCTCATCGTCGGCGACCCTTGGGACCTCGAGACAGATGTAGGCCCGATTATCGATTCGGAAGCCACACAAACGCTCGAAGCTCACATCGATGCCTGCCGCGAGCAGGTTCTTTATCAGACGCCCGTTACCCGGACGACGGGTTACTACGTCGCGCCAACGCTCATCGAGATCGGTAGCATCGTCGAACTCGAGCAAGAACACTTCGGACCGATCTTGCACGTGGCCCGCTACCCTCGGGACGAGTTGGACACGGTTATCAAAGACATCAACGCTACCGGCTACGGCTTGACGTTGGGTATCCATAGTCGCAATAGTCGCTTCGCCGCGTACGTTTTCGACAACACCCGACACGGCAACGTGTACGTCAACCGCAACATGATCGGTGCCGTGGTCGGCGTGCAGCCCTTCGGTGGCCACGGCTTGTCGGGCACCGGCCCCAAGGCCGGCGGGCCGCAATATCTACCTCGATTCGCGATCGAAAGAGTGCATACCGAGAATCTAACCGCGATCGGCGGCAATGCCGCCTTGCTGTCCGGTGGAGGGTAAATACGTCCAGATCGAGCGGCTGCTACGCGAACTGATGCCGACATCGCCTCCACAGTGGTGAAACGTCGGTATGTGCTGCGGTCTCAATGGGTCAACGCAACACCTTTCCTAGTTGCATAAGACGTGTAG
>CBDTZM010000216.1:0-4567 GCA_965364915.1 uncultured Pseudomonadales bacterium
AATCCCGGCTATGACGGGCACTGTTTGACGTTGCCAAAACAAGAGGCTGCCGATCGCGTCCGCCAAGGCGAGCCTCACGTGATCCGCATGCGCGTTCCGAATGAGGGTACTTGTCAGTTCACCGATGAGCTGCGCGGTGCGATCGAAATCCCCTATACGCAGATCGACATGCAGGTACTGATCAAGGCCGACGGGTTTCCAACCTATCACCTTGCGGTCGTGGTCGACGATCATCTTATGGGCATCAGCCACATCCTGCGCGGTGAGGAGTGGATCAACTCGGTACCCAAGCACAAATTGTTGTACGACTACTTCGGTTGGGACATGCCGCTGATGATCCACCTGCCGCTATTGCGCAACCCGGATCAAAGCAAACTCTCCAAGCGCAAAAATCCCACAAGCATCAATTTTTATCGCGATGCCGGTTATCTGCCGGAAGCGCTCGTCAACTATCTCGGCATGATGGGTTGGTCCATGCCCGACGAACGCGAGGTTTTCGACAAAGAGGAATTCATGGCCGTATTCGATGTTGGGCGCATATCGCTTGGCGGGCCGATCTTCGATCTCGAGAAACTCAACTGGTTGAATGGCCAATACCTGCGCAACCTAGATGCCGGCGATTTCATGAAGCGACTGGAAGCGTGGTCGGTCAACCGCGACCGGTTAGCCGAACTGGTGCCGCTGATCCAAGAGCGCACCGAACGCTTTGCCGACATCGTGCCGCAAGTCGACTACTTGCTAGGCGATCGTAAGGCGTTGACCGCCGCCGACTTCGAGCACAAGAAATTGAACGCAGAGGCGATTGGCGAGATTCTTTACTGCGTGTCGCAAGATCTCGATGGCTTGCGTACCTGGGAGCGAGACCAGCTATATGAACTTTGTCGCGAACAGGCAGAGCGCATGGACCTCAAGATGCGCGATTTCGTGTTCCCGCTGTTCGTGGCGATCAGCGGACGGGCAATCGCCCTGCCGTTATTTGAATCCATGGTGTTTCTCGGCAGCGACATCACCCGGGCGCGACTACGCGATGCACTGAGCGCGGTTGGCGTTTCCAAGAAACAGGCCAAGCGTTTAGACAAGCGTTACCGGGAGTTTCGCGGTTAGCGCCATCAAGAATTCATGTGCAAGGCTTCGAGCAGGCCGGTCAGAATAAGGTCCGGTACCACTTCGTCGAACAAATCTTCTCGATCGAACAGGTGGGCAAAACCACCCGTGCCGATAACCACCGGTGGATCGCCTTCAAAGACCTCCCGGGTGATGCGTTCGACCAATTCCTTGACCATGCCGACGTTGCTCCAGTACAGGCCGCTTTGAATGCTCTCGATTGTCGTTCGTCCGATGGCGGATCTAGCGGGTTTGATTTCGACGGACGGTAGTTGGGCGGTTTTGGACTCGAGGGCGTCCATGGCGAGACGCAGCCCCGGTACGATGTTGCCGCCGAGAAATTCTCGCTCTCGGGTAATCGCACAGACGGTCGTTGCGGTGCCGAAGTCGACGACAATCAGGTTGCGGTTGGGAAACATTTTGATCGCACCGATAGCGTCGGCAATTCGGTCTGCGCCCACTTCTTTGGGATCTTTGTACTTGATCTTCAGGCCTGTTTTGATGCCGGGGCGCATGATCATCGGTTCGATGTTGAAATACTTTTGGCAGCAAGCGCGTAGGCTGTAGTTGAAGTCCGGCACCACCGAACAAGCGGCAACTCGTTCTATGGCGCCCGGATCGACGCCGTTCTCCCGCAACGCACCGCGTAGGAAAATGCCGAGCTCATCCGATGAACTGCGTACCGTGGAAGTACGTCTGAATTGGAGCAGCAGCCGTTCGTTGTCGAAAACGCCGCAATAGATCTGCGAGTTGCCGACGTCGAGCCCTAAGATCATTTGTCTGTCCTAGCCTGCGTGTTCGACGTTGTCGATCAGCCGTACGGGACGCTCACCGCCGTTCAACGATGCGGCAACGAAACGGCGCCCCAGCGTCGTGGTGATGTAGTCGACGTCGAAACCGAGGCACGCCATTTTGCGGGCAATTTCCTCATCGGAATAGGGCGATCGCAACAGTTTGTTCAGCTTGGCCGCGCGCTTGCGAGCATCACAGCTGAGCAACGCGTTGCGCGAACTCAGTGCGAGGCCATCGCGCTCGCGAACCGTTGCGCAGGCGATGATCTCGACGTCCATGAAGAAGGCGTCGACCATGTCCCGAATCAGCAGGAATTGTTGATAGTCCTTCTCGCCGAA
The DNA here is from genome assembly GCA_965364915.1 of uncultured Pseudomonadales bacterium. Classification (GTDB taxonomy): domain Bacteria; phylum Pseudomonadota; class Gammaproteobacteria; order Pseudomonadales; family Azotimanducaceae; genus Azophilus. The sequence continues at coordinate 2,235 of CBDTZM010000216.1, forward strand.
GTAGGCACGATCGGCTTTGACGATATTGAGCAGCTTCATGACGACCGTCAGCACGCCGGTAAAATGGCCTGCCCGATGCGCACCGCACAGTTCACGGCTGAACTGGGTTTCATCGATCTGATAGCGAAACCCGTCCGCGTAGATTTCGTCATAGGTCGGCGTGATGACGTAGTCGACGCCAACGGCCTCGCACGCGGCCAAATCCCCGGCGAGCGTCTTCGGATATCTGGCGAGATCCTCCGAGTTGTCAAACTGGGTTGGATTGACGTAGATACTGACAACCGTCAGGTCATTTTCGGCAACGCTCCGGGTCATCAGGGAGGTATGGCCGGCGTGAATGGCGCCCATGGTTGGCACGAACCCGATGCTGTGGCTGAGCGTTCGCCTGATTGAGCGCCATGCGCAGACCCCTTCGATAACCTTCATGCGTAGGACTCAGACCGATCGGGAAACGCATGGGACTGCGTATCCGCGTGGAACCGATTCACTGCCTGGGTGAGCATGGCGTGCCCATCTGCGTAGTGACGCAAGAACTTCGGTTTGAAATTCGGATTCATGCCGAGCATGTCCTGTAACACCAGCACTTGGCCGTCGGTGTGTGGACCGGCGCCAATGCCAATGGTTGGGATAGTGACCTCCTGCGAGACGAGTCTCGCCAATTCGCTGGGCACACACTCGAGCACGATCGCGAAACAGCCTGCCTCTTCGAGACGCTTGGCGGACGCCAGAATCTCTCCTGCCTGGCCTTCGTTGCGGCCTTGAACCTTGTGGCCGCCGAAAGCCTCGACGGATTGCGGTGTGAGCCCGAGATGTCCCATGACAGGCACACCGGACTCGACGATGTGTGCCATGAGGTCGAGTTGGCCGGCCGCACCCTCGATTTTTACCGAGTTGCAGCCTGCTTGCATCAGCTTGCCAACCGCATCCATCGCCACTGACGTACCCTTTCGGGCTGCGAGAAAGGGCATGTCACCGATCACGAATTTGTCCGGTGCACCGCGCCGCACCGCTGCTATGTGCAACGCCATCAGCTCAACGGTTGCATGCACGGTGCTGTCGAATCCGTGCATGACCATCGCCAAGCTGTCGCCGACGAGCAGGCAGTCGATATCGGTTCCGTTCAGTACCTGCGCAGACGTGAAGTCATAGCAGGTCACCATCGAGATGGGCTCTCGCCCGCATTTGCGTTTTTGGAAATCGAGTACGTTCACGGCGTTTCTCCCAACCGGGAGAGACGTGGACCAATAGCGACGCATGGGTCTTAGTTGCTATTCGGTACCTGTCCCTCTTGGATCAAGTCCTAGCTTCATTTCTAGCCGTGGTGCAGCGGCACAACTGCGCTGTTACACCGGTCTCTGTCCATCTCGAGATCAGAGCCTGGGGGCAGGTTATTGAGGATTCGGGCGTTTGTAAAGGTCGGTCATTTCGACTCGACTTACAAGCACCATGTGCATTCGCCAGGGGCGCAAATGGCGCTACGGCGCGAGCTTTCTCCCTTGCTTGATAAGCTCTGACTCAATCAGATCTGCCACGCGGACGTGTCCTTGGTGACTCAAATGTCCGACCGATCCGTCGGGTTCATGCACGTAGTACTGCAGGAAGGCTTGCTCCTGGGATAGGTTCTCAACGAATCGCGTCGTTAGGTCAATGGCCGCAATGCCCAGTGCAGCGTAGATCGCCAGCAACCGCCTGCTCATCTCGTCGTGCAACCCATCGTGTTCGACGAACGCTTCGGCCCGCGGAATGTGGACGACGATCAAGGACTGTTTGCTGTCCAGCGCGTTCACGAGTGTGTCGAATATGTGGTGGACTATGCTGTCCGTCACGTCGAAGAACTTTGCACGATCGACGTCACGGGTTGCCAACTTGTACATCGCGTTGCGAGCGATCTCGACCAGGTAGACGCGATTCTCGAGGCTTTGCGAGATTCGACGCAACTCTTGTGCGACCGGCGCGACGGGTTGGCCCGCGACGACGATGCCATCGGGCGTGACGACAAACTGGGGTTTGGCGAACGAGGTGAAGCCCATGCTGCTGCGTTCGTAATCCCCTACGTAGACACCAAAAATCACGACGTCCGGCATGAATCTCTGGCCGATCTCTCGATATTTCAGGTAGGCCTGGTCAATTCCGTACCCGGGGACGCCCATGTTGAGCACATCGATCGACGGGTAACGGGCCGCAAGCTCGGCAGCGAAGTTTTGCGATTCCTCCACGTCGAGACCGAACGTAAACGAATCTCCGACAGCCACGATGCGCAATCGATCGGCTGTTGGCAGATGCAGCCGACTACCGCGTACCCGGTCCCCCGCCAGGTCGATGTCCCAGCCCAA
>CBDTZM010000217.1:0-4547 GCA_965364915.1 uncultured Pseudomonadales bacterium
ACGACGATCCAACATCTGCGGGATCGATGGGCAGGTATGGCACTTCCCAACTTTCGCGATTGACCTTCGACATGCCCTTTTTTATGGCATCCTGGTGTGATCCTGAAAACGCAGTAAACACCAGGTCTCCCGCGTACGGATGCCGCTCGTGGACGGGTAACTTGTTAATCTGCTCCACGGTCTCCCGAATGCGCGGCATATCGCGAAAATCGAGTTCAGGATCGACGCCTTGGCTGAACATGTTCATGGCCATCGTCACGAGGTCGCAGTTGCCCGTGCGTTCACCGTTACCGAACAGCGTGCCCTCGACACGCTGGGCGCCTGCCATCAGGGCGAGCTCGGTGGCCGCTATACCGGTGCCACGATCGTTGTGCGTGTGTAAACTAATCACCGATTTATCGCTGTGCGGGAAGTTCGTCACGAACCATTCGATCTGATCCGCGTAGACATTAGGCGTCGCCATCTCGACCGTCGACGGCAGGTTGATGATCATCGGGTGGGCCGACGTCGCGCCCCACGTTTCAGCCACCGCGGTGCAGATCTCGACGGCAAAATCGAGTTCGGTACCGGTGAAACTCTCGGGCGAGTACTCGAACGTGATGTCCGAATCCAACGACCGCAAACCGTCTTTGACAAGTCGCGTGCCGTTTACCGCGAGTTCGACGATGCCCTGCCGTCCCATCTCGAACACGACGCGCCGTTGCAGTTCCGAGGTGGAGTTGTAGAGATGGAAGATCACCTTTGGCGCGCCGCTCAACGCTTCGACGGTGCGCTCGATGAGCTCCTCACGAGCCTGGCAGAGCACCTGAATGGCGACCCCGTCGGGAATGCGATCTTCATCGATGATGCGGCGAATGAAATCAAAATCCGGCTGCGATGCGGCCGGAAAGCCGACTTCGATTTCGGCGAGACCGACCTCGAGCAACAGCTCGTACATTCTCAACTTCTCGTCGACGTTCATCGGGTCGATCAGCGCTTGATTGCCATCCCTGAGATCAACGCTGCACCAGCGCGGCGCCTTCTCGATGACTCGCGTCGGCCACTGCCGCCCGGGGAGATCGATGGGTTGAAACGCGCGATACTTCTGGTACGGCATCTTGCCTACCGCGCGACCGGATTGTTCGTTGGTTTGCTCGCTCATAGCACTGCTCGCATGTGGACGTGGGTTTGCTTACGTTCTTGGGGGTCGAGGCGGGCGCAACGCCCTATGTTGAGATAAATGCCGGCTACACCGGCAGTAGCAGCAGTGCGAGGTTGAGAAGATCTTGGCGAGTTGCTTGGTTCACGGTGGAACTATAGCCAGGGCTAGGCGATTTGCAAGGGCAGAGCTCGACCAACGTAAACAGTTGGACTAACCGCCCTCATCCTCAAATCGATCCTCAAAATGATAGGTGATGCTCTGCGCCATGCGCGTCGCCTCGGCGCGCGCCTCATCGGTGCTGGCCCGCCGGGCGAGAGCGACGCCCATGCGGCGTTCTCCCTTGACCTCCGGTTTGCCGAACAAACGTATCTGCGTGTCCGGCTCCGCAAGCGCCGCCTCGAACCCGCCGAACGTGACGTCTTGCGAGGTGCCTTCGACGAGGATCACGGCCGAAGCCGACGGTCCGTGTAGGTGGATGTTGGGAATTGGCAGGCCGAGGATCGCACGTGCATGCAACGCGAACTCGGAGAGATCTTGGCTAATCATCGTGACCATGCCGGTATCGTGCGGCCGCGGACTCAACTCGCTGAAGTAGACGAGGTCATCTTTGATGAAAAACTCGACTCCAAACAGGCCCCGACCACCGAGTTCTCCCGTAACCAGGCCGGCTATCCGCTGACACTCGTCGAGCGCCGCATCCGTCATGGGTTGAGGTTGCCAAGACTCCTGATAGTCGCCACCCACTTGCCGGTGACCGATCGGCGCACAGTAACTGGTGCCGCCCGCGTGGCGAATGGTCAACAGCGTGATCTCATAGTCGAAGTCGACGAAGCCCTCGATAATGACCTTGTCGCCGCCACCGCGAGCGCCCGCTTGGGCGTAGTCCCACGCAGCGCCCGCCTCGTCCGGCGTCTTGACCAGGCTCTGACCCTTGCCGGAACTCGACATGGTTGGCTTGACCACACAAGGGGTGCCAATCTCCGCGACGGCCGCATCGTACTCAGACCTCGTCCCGGCAAACCGGTACGGGGATGTGGCGACACCCAACGTCTCCGCCGCCAGCACGCGAATACCTTCTCGATCCATCGTCAGGCGCGTCGCCCGAGCGGTCGGTATGACGTTGACCCCTTCGGCTTCTAGTTCGACGAGTGTTGGCGTCGCAATCGCCTCGATCTCCGGCACCACCAAATCGGGGCGTTCCTCCGCGATCACCCGACGCAATGCAGCGCCATCCAACATGTTGATCACGTGTGCACGATGGGCTACCTGCATCGCCGGCGCGTCGGCATAGCGATCCACGGCAATCACTTCGACCCCAAGACGTTGCAGTTCGATTGCGACCTCTTTGCCGAGCTCTCCGGAGCCCAGCAACATCACGCGGGTGGCCCCAGACTTGAGCGGCGTGCCTATCGATGTAGTAGACGATGTCGTGGGCGATGTCATGGACCGTCTGCCTCCTCCTGAACGGACAATGCAGATTTGAACCACTTGCCGTTTTCCACATAGTGCTCGTAATTGCGCTGCATGCTCTCCATCACCTCGTCCGACAGTTGTTTGACGCGGCCAGGCGTGCCGATGACCAGCGAATTGTCGGGAATTGTCTTACCCTCCCCGACGAGCGAATTGGAGCCGATCAAGCAGTTCTTGCCAACTTTGGCGCCCGTCAACACGACGGCGTTCATACCGACCAACGTGTTGTCGCCGATTTCGCAACCGTGCAGCATGGCCTTGTGGCCGACCGTGACGTTGTCGCCCACAATGCACGGATAACCTGGATCCGTGTGCAACACGGCGCAATCCTGAACGTTGGAATTCTCCCCGATGACGATTGGCTCATCATCGCCCCTGACGACGGCACTGAACCAGACGCTGACGTTATTCTTCAACCGCACTCGACCGATAACCGCGGCCGAGGGTGCGACGAAATAGTCCCCGTCTGCCACCACCCGGCGATCCTGCAATTGGTACAACACTTGTCTGCGCCCTCCTCCACGTAAAATATCTAACTTATTGTTTTATATGGTGTTTTATTTTCTAGCTCACAAAACGGTTACACCCTCGACCTGGCCACCCCCGGGGGGGCTTGAGCATAGTACCCGTTCTGGGGACAAGAACTAGAGTCACATGGGATCAACGCTACCAGCGTTCGAGGTACTGGTGGACATGGCTCGTAACGACCCTGAAGGACTAGAAGCGTTGCGCAAGAGCTTGACTGGAGCAGTCATCGCCTCCGCCAGTAACGATATCACCAAGCGCCGGCTGAAGGGTTTGCAGTTCAAAGTGGATATGGAATGCAAAAAGGCCAGATCGCCGCTAGCGGCCTGCATCCGCATATCCGAGATGATGTGTCGTTCGTTAGCGGATCTGCATCGCTCCATGGTTGAGCCCGCGTATCGAACAGAGATCGAAACCAGGCGTCCCGCCGTTCTACCGTTTCCGGGTACCAGCGCGTAGTCGCTTGCCAGCATCCCAATCTCGCGCAGACCTAACCGAGCGCGATATCATCGCAGTCATGAAATTCTGTAGTCAGTGCGGCAGTCCGGTCTCACGACAGGTGCCGCCTGGGGATTCGCGCGAACGTTTCGTGTGTACCGCGTGCGAACTCATCCACTATCAAAATCCGCGCATCGTTACCGGTTGTCTACCTACCTGGGAAGACCGGGTCCTGTTGTGTAAAAGGGCGATCCAGCCGCGCAAAGATACCTGGACGCTACCCGCGGGTTTTCTCGAGAACAATGAAACTTGTGAAGCGGGCGCTGCCCGCGAAACGTGGGAGGAAGCGCGGGCGCGCGTTGCCAATCAGGCGCTGTATACCGTCTTCAGCTTGCCACACATCTCGCAGGTGTATATGTTTTATCGCGCTCAATTGGTTGACGGTGTATTCGCTGTCGGAGAGGAAACGCTCGAGGTCGCGTTGTTTACCGAACACGAGATTCCCTGGGACGAATTGGCATTCCCGGTCATCGGCAAAACACTGCAACACTTCTTCTACGATCGGCCCAAACAGAACTTTCCAGTGCGCACCGAAGACATCATCATCACCAGACGCAGCGTCTGAACCCTTCGAGTCCGGAAATTTTGCTTCCTGCAAATTTCCTCTGTCGGTTTTCTTCGAAAACCTTGCATTTTCTTCGAAAAATGGTCGGGCATCCCTGCCCTCCACTAGCGCGGTCTCAGAATGCTGCGCATTCTGGACAAGCACTAGTTAACCGAGTGCGACTCTGGCGTTTCTAAACAGGCGCATCCACGGCCCGTCCTCGCCCCAGTCCGAGTCGCTCCAGGCGTTCTGGCAGGCACGAAAGACTCGTTCCGGATGCGGCATCATAACGAGCACCCGTCCATCGGCGGCGGTCACGCCAGCGAGTCCCTGTATCGAGCCGTTGGGGTTTGCAGGGTACAACTCGGT
>CBDTZM010000218.1:0-4521 GCA_965364915.1 uncultured Pseudomonadales bacterium
GCGCCGCCCGGAGACATGCGTGGCAGCCCTGACATTTCCGTGATCGGACCGTTGGCGCGATCTGCCACTGATCTCGAGACAGCCCTCAAGACGATGGCGGGGCCCGACGAAATCATGGCGCGCGGCTATCAGCTCAACTTGCCCACGCTCAACGGCCGCGGCTTGAAGGACCTGAAGATAGCGGTGTGGAAAGACGACGAGATTGCGCCGGTTGACGCTGAAGTTCGCCAACGGGTTGAAAACGTCGCCCTCGCATGCAAAGACGCCGGGGCCGAGGTCAACGAAGACGCGCGGCCGGACTTCGGCGCCGATCATACGCACGATACCTACCGCGATTTGCTGCAAGCCACGATGTCGGCGCGCATGCCGGACGACGAGTACGAGAGTCTGAAAGCCTATGTGGCAGAGCTCGACCCGGACGACGATAGCAACACGGCTCGAACGCTGCGTGCCCAGGTTGCATCGTTCAAAGATTGGAAAAAAGCCGACGAGTTGCGCGCACACCTGCGCTGGAAGTGGCACGCCTTCTTCCAGGACTACGATCTGTTGATCACCCCAATGATGCCGACAGCGGCCTTCAAGCACGATCATCGACCGTTCGGCGAACGCACAATTCTCGTCAACAACGAAGAACGTCCGTATTTCGAGCAGGTGTTTTGGGCGGGATTGACCGGTGTGAGTTATCTGCCCTCTACGGTTGTTCCGACCGGGCTGAACGGTGCGGGTCTGCCGATCGGCGTGCAGATCGTGGGGCCTGAATACGGAGATCTCATCAGTATTGGTGCGGCACAGCTTTTGGAAGCGGAGGGTTTTCGATTTACGCCACCGCCCGCCTACCTAGACTAGCGCTCTGTCCAGAATGCACAGCATTCTGAGACCGCACTAGCGGAAGGCAGGGATGCCTAACGACATGAGCACAAGCGCTAAAGCGCATCCGAACATTGCGCTCCTCAAATACTGGGGCAAACAAGACCGGCCTGGCAACTATCCGGCCACTCCTTCCGTTTCGATCACGTTGAACACCTTGTCAACCACGACGACCGTGGAGGCGGCATCCGCGAATAGCGTCTGGCTCAACGGCATCGAGGTGCACGATACCAAGATCGACACGACGCTCGACGCATGGCGACAGCGCTACGACATCCCGGCGTTGACCATCAAGACACAGAACAACTTTCCGACGTCGGCCGGTTTGGCATCTTCCGCATCCGGCTTCGCAGCGCTCATTACCGCCATCGACGCGCATTGCGAGCTATCGCTATCGGACGCAGAGAAATCGGGCTTGGCCCGTATGGGTTCGGGGTCCGCCGCTCGCTCGATTCACGGCGGTTTCGTTACGCTTACCGAACCGGATTGGCAAGGACAGCAGTTGCTGCCCAACGAGGCTTGGCCCCTACGCGTGGTGATCGCGATAACGACCATGGGGCCCAAGGACGTGTCATCGAGCGCCGGTATGGAACGCTCCCGGTTGACCTCGCCATACTTCGAGGCGTGGGTGTCGAGCACGACGCTGGACTATGCCCCCATGATCGAAGCCGTGACCAACCGAGATTTCGACAAGCTTGCCGAACTCGCCGAGGCAAGTTGTTTGAAGATGCACGCGTTGATGTTGAGCAGCAAACCGGGTCTGGTTTACTGGCACGCCGCCACGGTCGCTTGCATGCACCAGATACGCGCACTTCGAGAGCAAGGACTGAACGTGTTCTTCACGGTCGATGCAGGACCTCAAGTCAAGGCCATCTGTACCGAAGAGCACGCTCAGTCCGTGCAACAGGCACTGGCGAACCTGCCGGGTGTGGAAGAAACCATACAGGTCGGGTTGGGCAGCGGCGCCACGGTAGTCGACAGTTGACGTCTACCCCTCCCATTCGTGCGCGCGCACCCGGCAAGGTCGTATTGTGGGGCGAGTACGCAGTGCTGGCCGGCGCCCCGGCCCTGGTCCAAGCGGTTGACCGCTATGCACACTGCCACCTAGGTCTAGCCGAATCCGGGTGGCGGTTTGCCACTCACGGGTTCCGTACACCATCGGTCGATCTCAGTCTAACCAGCCTCAAACGGCCAAAACCGCCCCCGCAGCCTGCTGCCGCACTCGCGTGGCACGTCTTGCAAGACTATCGAGAAGACGAACTTCCCGTCGGCGTCACCACCAACACACATAGCGATGATTTTTTCAGCGGCGGCCAAAAGCTCGGCCTGGGTTCGAGCGCGGCAATCTGCGTGGTGCTACACGCGGCCTATGCCGCACTACTCGGCAAACGTCCGAATTTCGACCGCGCACTCAGGGCCCATCGACGCGCCCAAGGCAGCCGGGGCAGCGGCATCGATGTCGCCGCCAGCTTTTACGGGGGGCTGTTGAGGTACCAAGCCGGGGACCCGCAACCCGTCGACGTCGACATGCCTCCAAGGGTCTTCGTATGGGCCGGCCGTGCCGCGGCAACGACGACCCATCTCCGCCGTTTTGCCGACTATCGCAAACGCGGCAACCACACCCAACTAGACGCGCTGGCGACCGCTTCGGCCGCACTCCTGGAATCTGCCTCGCTCGACGAATTGGCCGAATATTGCCGGCATTTGCACGCTCTCGATGACGCTGGGGGCCTCGGAATCTACTCGCAAGCGCATCTAGCGCTCGAGCAACTTGCCATCGACCACCAACTGGTCTACAAACCTTGCGGAGCAGGGGGTGGCGATATCGGAGTTGCTTTCACCGGCCCTGATATTGAGGCGACAAGCCGATTTAGGTCTGCGGTAAAGCAGGCGGGTTTTACAGTTTTAACGTTGGAGACGGCTAACCATGGCATCGAAGTCAGCGCCTGAACGCGGGTCACGCATACCCAACTTCTTCCGCATGAGCATCCGCGAACGCATTTCTGCGCTACACCAACGCGGCTTGTTGACCGATGACGACATTCAGCTACTGGCGAGTGGCGAGCATACGTTGAAGCTGCCCGTAGCAGACAAGATGATCGAAAACGTCGTCGGTGTGTTCGGTTTGCCGATGGGGCTTGCGCTCAATTTCTTAATCAACGGTCGCGACTACGCCGTGCCGCTCGTCGTCGAAGAACCGTCCATCGTCGCTGGTCTTTCAGGCGCAGCCAGGATGGCGCGGTTGAGTGGCGGTTATACCGCTGAGAGCACTGCACCGATTCTGATCGGGCAAGTGCAAGCGGTGGATATCGACGATCCCCACCAGGCGCGGCTCGCCCTGCTGGAGTCGAAAACCGAAATCCTGGCGCTCGCCAACAGCTTGCACCCAAAGATGGTCGCGCGCGGCGGAGGCGCACTGGACATTGAGGCATACGTGCATCACGCACCGGAAGACGGTCGCGACATGGTCGTATTGCACTTGCTGGTGGACACGAGAGACGCGATGGGTGCAAATCTCGTCAACGGAATGTGTGAAGGTGTTGCCTCGCTTGTCGAGACCATTACCGGCGGCACCGTGTTCCTCCGCATCTTGTCCAACCTGACCGATCGCGCTATCGCACGCGCGAGCGTACGTATTCCTGTCAACAATCTCGCAGGCAAGGGCTACTCCGGTGCCGACGTGCGTGACGGCATCGTGCTCGCCAACGATCTCGCCACTGTCGACCCTTACCGGGCCACCACGCACAACAAAGGCATCATGAACGGTGTCGATTCCGTCGCCATCGCCACCGGCAACGACTGGCGCGCCATCGAGGCCGCAGCGCATGCTTATGCCGCGCGTTCCGGTCAATACCGCGCGCTGACACGATGGCTCAAGAACGAGGCGGGCGATCTCGTCGGCGAAATCGAGATCCCGATGAAGGTCGGCACGGTCGGCGGTTCGCTCGAAACCAACCCAAGCGTTCGCATCAACCATCGGTTACTCGGCTCACCGAGCGCAACCGAGTTGGCGGGTATCTTGGCGACGGTTGGTCTCGCGCAGAATTTTGCGGCACTCAGAGCACTTTCCACAGACGGCATTCAACAAAACCACATGACTCTGCACGCACGCAGCGTCGCGAGCACGGCCAAAGTATCCGAGGCGATGTTCGATACCGTCGTCGAGGCGCTGATCGAATCCGGCGAGATCAAGGTCTGGAAGGCGAAGGAGATCGCGAAAAACTTGTCGCGCAACGTTGCGGCCCCGGAACAGGCAGATCGCAGTTCTGCCTGCGGCAAGGTAATACTGTTAGGCGAGCACGCCGTGGTATATGGAAGGCCCGCCATCGCGCTACCGATTTCGTTGGCGGTGGAAGCATCGGTACAGGCTGGCGGTAGCGGCGTGCACATGGTGATACCGCGTTGGGGCCTGGAACAGAAGATCGAACTGCACACCTCGAAAGGGGTGAGCGGCATCATGACCACCGTGCTCCAGGCACTGGATCTGGAAGACCGGTCGATGACCATCGAAGTCATCCCCCACGTTCCTCGCGCTATGGGCCTTGGGGGTTCTTCCGCCATGGCCGTCGCCGTGATTCGCGCGCTCGACAAGACTTTTGCGCTGCGCTTAAGCGACGGGCGCGTCAACGAGTTGGCATTCGAATGCGAGAAGGC
>CBDTZM010000219.1:0-4520 GCA_965364915.1 uncultured Pseudomonadales bacterium
CGCCACACACTCGCCCATCATCATGGCCGCCCCGCAAGCACGGATCTACAACTTTGATGCTTGCCCGCCGCAACCGGCGCAATGGGACGACCTCGAACACGTCCAGCTGACGCGTGCGTTTCTAAATCATCCCGAAGCGTTCTTGAGGCACCTGGACGGCGAAGACGACGTGCAAGACCAACCAGAAAACGACGATGCCTGACGAGGCTGCGTTTGCCCAACGCATCGAAGAAGCCTCATTGAACGCATGGCCGGCCATGCACCAAATGTTGCTGGACGGCTGGGTTCTGCGGTTCGCCAAAGGCTTTACCAAGCGCGCCAACTCGGTGGTGCCGCTCTATCCCGGCAACCAACCGCTCCAAGACAAGGTTCGTTACTGCGAAAACCTATATGCCCGCGAGCAGCTGCGGAGCATCTTCCGGCTGATCTCAATCGTCGACCATGCGGAACTGGACGCCTACCTCAGCGAGCGTGCCTACGCCGAAGCCGATCGCACCCTGGTGCTGACCGCGCCCACACCGTTAGAGGCGTCGACTGACACCGCCACGCCTAACTGGAAGCTCGTGCCGATGAGCGAATGGCTAGACATCTATACCTCGTTGACCGGTATGCCCGAAACCGCCAAACGCCCACACGGCGCCATACTGAGTGCGATACGCGCCGAGTGCGCCTATGCGGTGTTGCTTGATGGAGATTGGCCGCTTGCCTGCGGCTTGGGCGTTGTGGAACAGGGCCTGGTAGGTCTTTTCGATATCGTCACCCATCCCCAACACCGTCAAAACGGGCATGCCACAGAGCTGGTACAGGCGCTGTTGGCTTGGGGGCGGGAGCACGGCGCCGAGACCGCCTACTTGCAGATGGTCGCCGACAACCACGCCGCACGCGCTCTATATGCCAACCTGGGGTTTAGCGAGTTGTATCGTTACTGGTACCGAATCTCATCCTAGGAGCTTGGTTTGGCGAGCGCGCGAATGACGCTGGTCTCCAGATCGGTCTCTGCCCAGGCGGACACCTTGGTCCAGCGCAGGCGTAGAAACACCGGGTCGTCTCCGGTGATCGGTACGCTCTCGTATTGCGGGTACTTCGCCAGCAACCTCTGTCTCAGCACCGCCTCATGGTCGGCCGCGGGCCGGTAGACATCGGCAGTGCCATCCAAACGTACCCACCAAAGCTGCCGCCAATCGTCGTCATACTGATCGAGCAACAGGCTACAGGATTCGTTCGCAGCGAGGTTTTGCAGGCGTTTGAGCGGCCTGCCGCGCTTCTTTTTGCCATCGACCGGTGAATACAGGGCCTCGCCGTCCAGGCAAAACACGATGGGAACCAAGTGCGGAGCGTGCGCCTCATCGAGCGTGGCAAGGCGTCCGACCGGCCATGCGGCCAACAGATCGCGCAGTAACTCGTCGGCAATCATATGCCGTATAAGGTTTTCACGTTGTCGTGGGTGATTTTCTGCCGGTCCTCGGTGCTCACACCGTCAAACACTTCGTCGAGTACCGCCATCGAGCACGGCCACGTCGAATCGACATGCGGGTAATCGGAGCCCCACATCAGGTTGTCGACACCGATCAATTCCCGGGTCAGCAAGGCCGGTCGATCGTCCTCGATCGTGGCGTAAAACTGGCGGCTCCACACTTCATGCGGCCGTTCGCCCGTGAACTCTTCCCTTTTGAAGCGATACTCGCGCAGCAGCCCCTGGTCGACGCGGTCGAGCCAATGGGCGATCCATCCCGCGTTGAACTCGCTGACCACGAACTTGAGAGCGGGATGGCGCTCGGCAACGCCGCGACACAACAGCTCGACCAACGTTCGTTGTACCGAGGCCGGCGCATTCGCGTAATCGACGACGCCATCGCGAACCGGTTCTCGTGAACGAAACTCGGGCGGGCGGTAGGCATTGGTGCCGACGTGCATAGACAACGGAAAGTTGGCTTCTTCCGCGAGTGCCCAGACGGGTTCGTAGCATGCGTCGCGGTACGGTCGTGCGGCCGGCGCGGTGCAGGGAATACAGCCGCCTTTGTAGCCCATGCGGATGGCGCGCTCGAGTTCGCTCGCTGCCGCTACCGGGTCTTGCATGGGTATGGCGGCCAGTCCGAACAGCCGTCCTGCACCGGCGCAGGCGTAGTCATGCAACCAGTCGTTGTAGTTCTTCTGACACGCGACCAACAGTTCGGTGTTCTCGAAGCTAAACATGCCGAAGAACCCAGGATACAGAAACTCCGCGGCCACGCCGTCGAGGTCTTGATCTTCGCCACGGCGCGCGCCTTCGCGAATGCCCGGTCGCAAGCCGCTGTAGCCCTTGTCGAGCAACGCTTGCACTTGTGGGTCGGTGAGGTCGTCGACATCCGGCTTGTGACCCGGCCGCCTCTCGAGCGTGAAGCCTTCACGCAGGCGCATGCCGGCCGTTCCGGTACGCGGTCTGATACCACGGGGACCCTTTGCGGGTATGACGATGGCATCCTCTGCGGTGTTCTCGTGCATCACCCTCGGCGCTTCGTCGCCGAACCGCTCAGGCAACCCGATATAGACCTCAGCGGCCTCCATCACGTGGGAATCTGCCGATATTGGCTGCATGCCTCCCCCCAAAGACCTTAGACTGAAAACATTCTAACTTGATTCAACTCGTCATTTTTGAGATGTTTCGGGGTTCGCGTTTTGCGCGAGTCGTTCGTTTACTCCTTTTTTCAATAAAAACAAAAGGTTATCGATGACCGTCCAACCCCTACCCGGTTTGCCTTCGAGGCGCGGGCTCTACGACCCCGCGCAGGAGAGGGATAGCTGTGGGGTCGGTTTCATCTGCGACATCAAGGGACGGCCGAGCCGCCGGATCATCGAAGATGCCTTGGCTATGAACTGCTGCATGGAACATCGTGGTGGCCTCGGCTACGAGAAAAACACCGGCGACGGCGCCGGTATGTTGCTGGGTCTACCCGACAAGTTTCTCCGCAGAGTCGCCAATTCCGAACTTGGCATCAGTCTTCCGGCGCAAGGCACCTACGGCGTCGGTATCGTTTTTCTACCGACCGACGCCAACGAACGCGCACAGTGCAAGCGCCTGGTCGAACGCGAAATTACCAACGCCGGTCAACGCTTGCTGGGTTGGCGCGTGGTACCAGTACATCCCGACGGCGCGGGTATCGGCAACGCCGCTCGAGCCGCCATGCCCGCTATGGAACAACTTTTCATCGCCGCGCAGGGCGTGAGCGGCGACGAGTTCGAGCGCAAGCTGTATCTGATACGCAAATACAGCACCCACCAGCTGCGCGGGGATAAAAAACTGGTGCAGCGTCAAGCCTTCTACGTCTGCTCCTTGTCGTCGAAGGTCATCGTCTACAAGGGTATGCTGACGCCGCGGCAGATGGCGCCCTTCTATTCCGACCTGAACGATCCGGACTTCGCCTCGCACCTCGCCATGGTGCACTCACGGTTCAGCACCAATACCTTTCCCTCATGGGACCGGGCACAGCCGAACCGGTTCATGAGCCACAACGGTGAAATCAACACCGTACTCGGCAACCAGAATTCCATGAACGCACGGCAGGGACTCGTGGCGTCGCCGCTTTTCGGTGACGACCTAGCCAAGCTGTTCCCCATCATCGAGGCGGATTGTTCCGACTCCGGCACATTCGACAACGTGTTGGAGTTTTTGTTGATGACCGGGCGCAAACTGCAAGAAGCGATACTCATGATGATACCGGAAGCGTGGCAGCAAGACGCCGGTATGGACCCGGCCAAGCGCGCTTTCTACGAGTACCACTCCTGCCTGATGGAACCGTGGGACGGTCCGGCCTCCATCGCGTTCACAGACGGTACCTATATCGGTGCGGTGCTCGATCGCAACGGCTTGAGACCGAGCCGCTACTACGTCACCGATGACGACAAGTGCATCATGGCCTCCGAGGTCGGCGTGGTGCAGGTCGATCCGGCACGCGTGGTCGAGAAAGGCCGCCTGCGACCCGGTCGCATCTTCCTGATCGACTTCGAGCAGGGACGCATGATCCCCGACGAAGAGATCAAGACCGAGTGGGCCAACGCCCGACCCTACGCCGAGTGGCTGGCAAAACAGCGTGTCGAACTCTCAGAGCTACCGCCGGCCCAGGCACCGGCACCGGTCACCAGTACGTTGACGGCCCGCATGAACGCTTTCGGCTACACAGTCGAAACGATGAACATCATGCTCGAACCCCTGGTCAAGGAATTGCGCGACCCGCTGGGATCAATGGGTAACGATGCAGCGCTTGCCGTGATGTCCGACAAACCGCGCATGCTCTACGACTACTTCAAACAACGTTTCGCCCAGGTCACCAACCCAGCCATCGACTCTATTCGCGAAGAAGTGATCATGGCCCTGGAGGCCTATTGCGGACCCGAGCAGAACCTGTTGGATACGACAGAAGCGCACGCGCATCGCCTGCGCATTCCACACCCGATACTGTCCAACGAAGAACTGGCCTCCATCAAGCGTCTCGATTATCGCGGCTGGAAGTCGGCATCCATCGACATCACGTTTGCAGCGGGGT
>CBDTZM010000220.1:0-4514 GCA_965364915.1 uncultured Pseudomonadales bacterium
GAACTCCGAAGACTCTTAAGAGGAAGGTGTCGGATTGTCACGACAATCCTGGGTCTAGCATCTTAACCGGTGGGTCTGTGCTAAGCGAATTGAGTCATAATGTGGGGTGACACTGATCACTTGAGGAGGAAGCAAATGATCACTATTCACGGCGTTTCGCTATCACCGTTTGCGCGCAAGGTGCTGTTTGGACTCGAGTACAAGGAAATAGAATACGAGCAGGTTCCGGTATTCCCCGGAGACGATTCGGAGGCGTTCTCGGCGATCTCGCCACTGAAGAAGATACCGGTCATCGAAGACGACGGGTTCACCGTGCCGGACTCGAGCATCATCCTGCGTTACCTGGAAGCCCGCTATCCGGACAAACCCCTGTACCCGGAAGACCCACAGCAGCAGGCGACCGCCTGCTTCATAGAAGAATATGCCGATACCAAGTTGATGGAGTGTTGTGCCGGTTTGTTTCGGCAGAAGTTTCTCAACCCCAATCTGTTCAACACGCCTACGGATGAGGATGTGGTGCAGGGCATCCTTACCGAGACCTTGCCGCCGGTGCTCGCCTATCTCGAATCGGTGGTTCAGGAAGACGGCTACTTCAACCACGAACACCTAACCGTTGCCGACATTGGCGTCACGTCGGCGTTCATGGCGTCGAGCTATGCCGACTACAAACCGGATGCCGACGCCTACCCGAAGCTCGCCGGTTATCTGGAGCGCGCCTTTGACTCGCCCCTCGTCCAAGCACGATTCAAACAGGAGCAGGGCTGGTTGGCGACGATGAACCCCGCAGAAGCTTAGGAGAATCTGCCATCGTTACCGCAGTAACGTCCGATATCGATTTTTCGTCTCTGCACGAACGGATGCAGTGGTACGTGGATCAAAACATTCTGTCCTGTTGTAACACGCTTGTTATGCGCGGGACGGACGTGCTGGACTTCAAGACGTTCGGCTACATGGATTTACAGTCCAAGGAACCGCTCAAGCCTGACGCCATCTACCGGATGTATTCGAGCACGAAGCTGATCACCTCGGCCGCCCTAATGATGCTGTTCGAGGAGGGGCGCGTCGGGCTCGATGATCCGTTGTCCGACTACCTGCCGGGGTTTGCTGAGCCGATGGTGCTGAAGGCGGATGCGCAATCGGTCGATGACGTGGAAGCAGCGCACTCCGAGATCGTCATACGCCAAGTGCTTAGCCACAGCGCCGGATTTTCCTACGGTTTCATCGAGCCGGATTCGGTCATCGACAAGGCCTACGCCAGCCGTGGCATCGGCGCTCTGGACCGTTGGGACGTAACGCTGGAGGGCTTGTGCGATGCGCTCGCGACGCTGCCCCTTGCGTACCAACCCGGAAGTTATTGGCGCTACAGCTTTGCGACCGATGTGGTGGCGCGGCTTATCGAAGTGATCAGCGGCATGGGCTTCGATGCCTTCCTGAAAGCGCGGATCTTCGATCCTCTCGGGATGGTGGATACCGACTTTTGGGTACCCGCGGACAAAGCCGATCGCTTAGTGACGATGTATGCGCCCGAAGATGTGCTGCAACCCATGCAGGGCGGGCTGGTCAAGGCCGACGACAATCGCGAGGGGATCTACAATCAACCGCGCGCAATGCTTTCCGGGGGCGGCGGACTCGTCTCGACGGTATCCGACTATCTGACGTTCATCCGCATGATCGTCGCGGGCGGTGAATGGGCCGGCGTACGATGCCTGCAGCCGGCGACTCTGCAGCTCATGCGGACCAATCAGCTGGCAGACGGCGTCGGCGTCAACTTCCCTATGTGGCGCATGCCCGGGACGGTGTTCGGACTGGGCTTCGCCTTGAGGGAGCAGCTGGGACCCGACGATCCACCAGGCGCGCAAGGCGAGTACCACTGGGGCGGCATGGCGGGAACCCACGCTTGGATGGCCCCGGCTGCTGATCTAACTGGCATGTGCATGACCCAACGCATGCCCGGCTTCTGGCATCCGTTCAGCCAGGACTTCAAGAAATTCGCCTACGAACTACCCGTTGGCGCACTCGCACTGTAATGGCCGGCGCAAAAATGGGTAACATGGCCCCCGGTTAGATTATTAGGCGAACCATGGCGGACGAAACGTTGAATGAGGCCCCGGGGGGCAAGCGCAAAACCAGCCTGCTGTTCCGAGCCGTGACCTGGTTGTTGGCGCTGGGCTGTTTCTATCTCGTCTACACCCGCATGGAAGCCGCGGCCGCTCGAGAAACCATGACGGTTCTGGAGTACCTCACGCGCTTCTTCGGTGAGGCGAACTGGCTGGCTTGGCTCGCGTTGGTGATCCCCTACTCGCTGTTCTTCATCGTTGTCGACACCAACATCACCTGGCGCTGTATACGGTGGTTCAACGCACCGGATCTCAAATTTTCCAACGTGCTACCCATTCGTGCTAGCGCCTACATCTTGTCGTTGGTGAACGAACAAGTCGGCAAGGGTGCCATGTCGCTTTACCTCTATCGGCGTTACGACGTGCCGGGTTGGCAAGCAGTGTCGACGATGATCATCTTGGGACTGATGGAGATATACCAGTTGCTGATGTTCTCGGCGGTCGGTGTGTTCGCGCGGTACGATGTGGTTCAGGAGGCGTCGACGTTGCTTCCGCTCGACGTCATCCTGCCTTCGGTATTTCTCGGTGCGCTGATCTATCTGCCCCTGCATATCTGGTATTTCTCGGGTGGTTTGTTTCCATCGAGCGAGCTCAAGAACAAAAGTCTCTTGCATGCCTTCCGCCAGGCACGACCGATTCACTATCTGAAGATCGTGTTGTGGAAGGCGCCGAATCTGCTCCTCGCCATCGTCGTGTACACGCTCGCGCTGGAACTCTTCAACGTCGACGTGAGCTTTGCCCAGATGCTCGCGTTTCTGCCGGTCATTTTCTTGGCCGCCGCGTTGCCTTTGCCTTTCCATGCCGGGGCGCTGCTGTTGTGGACAGTCCTGTTCCCGGACTACCCGGAAGTCGGTGCGTTCAGCTTGGTCATGCACACGGTGTTTGTTCTATTGAATGCCGTCGTTGGCGTGATCTTCCTGCCGAAAGCCAACAAAGAGCTGTTTGGCGACGGTTGAGGTGCCCGGTTGAGGTGCCCTCAACTGGCTGTTCTACGCCAGGTAACCAGGCGATCGAGCATCGAAACCAGCGTACTGGCAACTAGCAACCAAGCGAATGCGCTGATCGCTAGCACCGGCAGCCACTCCACCTCCAGCGTCTGTCGGACGATGATGGTGCCGGCCAAACCGAAATACAGGACGCCGTTGCTCTTGCCGATACGCGTGGTACGCAGCGCTTTTCCGGCCAAGGCTTTGGAGTCCAGCGTGTACTGTATGAAGGCGCTCGGAATCAACACGACCAGCAGCCAAGGTACCCAGCCGATGAGAGCCAGGCCGGCGAGCGTGACCGTCACGAATATGGCGTCGGTGCCGTGATCGAACAGCCCGCCGAAGGCGGACACCTGATCGAAGCGCCGGGCCAGCATTCCGTCTAACACGTCGGTGGCGACCGCGAAGAAAAACACCGCACACGCCGCCGGCCAATGCCCGCCGATGACGGACCAAGCGCACAGAGGGGCCGTGACGAGCCGCAGAGAGGTGAGGAAGTTTGCCCAAGTCATTTGACCCGCATGTTAGCAGCCATCGTTCACGACGAGTGAGTTACGATGGCGTCTCTTGATTGTCTGGAAGGTCGCAGGTGACGCTGGTCATCACAGGTGCCAACGGCAACTTGGGTCAACGGCTCATACGCGACCTCCTGCGTGGCACAGCCGTAACCGGCGTGCGCGCTGTCGTGCGCCGGGAAGCAGCGGCTACGTTACTGACGGCTGCTCATTCGGGCCTCGATGTCAGAATTGTCGACTATCAGGACCGAAAGGCGATGGCCGACGCGCTGGCAGGCAGCGCGAGCGTGGTGCACCTCGTCGGCATCATCAAAGAGTCTGGCGCCAGCCGTTACGAGATTGCTCACGAGCTAACGAGTGAGGCTTTGGCAAACGCGGCTTTGGCGGCCGGGGTGCAGAGGATCGTGAGTCTCAGTATCGTCGGCTCGACGCCCGACAGCTCTAATGCGTGTTTGCGTTCCAAAGGGAGCGCCGATGCCATGTTGTTGGCTAGCCCGATCCCGGCGACGATCGTTCGAGTACCGATGGTGCTTGGTGAAGGCGACTATGCGAGCGCTGCGTTGCAGCGTCGCGCCACCAACCGTTTCAACATCCTGTTTCGCGCTGGGAGTCTCGAGCAGCCGATCTATGCGGGCGATGTGGTGACAGCCATACGCAAGCTATGCGATGGGGGGCGTTTCGAAAATCGCGCTCTCGAGCTGGCGGGACCCGAGGCGCTTACGCGTCGCGAACTCACCCACCGTGCAGCCGCTTGTCTAGGCCGCACGACGACGGTGCTGTCCCTCCCCATCGGCGTTGGTATGTTGATGGCCGGGTTGCTAGAGCGATTGCCCAATCCCCCCGTGACCCGCGCCATGCTCGGTGTGCTGGATCACGACGATCAGGTTGACGCGCAC
>CBDTZM010000221.1:0-4503 GCA_965364915.1 uncultured Pseudomonadales bacterium
GCGTTGAAAAAGACACTGTACTCGGACGAGTTCGAAGAGAGACTTAAATCTCAGCCGCAGGTCGTTCAGGCGCTAATTGAAAAGGGAACAGGGGCCTGGATCGTATTCGTACTCGTGGCCGCGCTCCTCATGACCGCTTTCTTACCGAAGTTCATTATTCAACAAATGGCCGGCTAACAAATCGCTAAAGTTTCAGGGGTCAGAGTAAACGTACTCTGGCACTTTACTCTGACCCCATCATTGTTCACCCTGCCGCCTGCGTGGCGCGCCAGGCACGGAATCGTGGCAGCGAGCGATACAGCCCGAAGCCTGCCGCAAGCATGATGGCAACGAAGGCGACCATCGTTACCGATGCCCCAAGCGGTCCGATCGCCGTTAGCACCATGAGGCCGCCGACGCCGATACCGGCTAATGAGGCTTGCCGCGGTACGGAAACTTGCGTTGAACCCAGCGCGAAGATGCCGGCCCACACCAGCACAATGCCGACGAGACCCAGTAGCTCACCCACCCGATACCCGACGGCCGAGGTGTAGCCGATGCGCACATGAGGCTCTTCGGGTGCTTGGGTGGCATAGAGCTTCTCAAAGGCGAAGTGAACACCCCGTTTCGGCACGTTGATTCGCAGCGGTTGACCATAGGTTTCCAGTGCATCGACCGTACGCGCTAGCGCAAGCTTAGCCGCCACTTCCGGATTCACCAGGCGGCCCGCGTGGATGATGTCCATGTTGGAATCCGGCGAGCGGTAGTCGGGGCCCTGGGGCAGAAACAGGTCCCAGCGCGTGTTGGTCACCACCATGTCCGGCCGGGGTAAATTCAGCGCGACCGCGCCGAAATAGCCCAGCGCCCCCACGGGCGTGGCGTAAACAATCTCTATCGGGAAGGCATTGGTCGAGTTGATCATGCGGATCAACACCGTGTTGCCATCTTCGCCTTGCGCGTCGGCGCGCGCTGGTTTGGCGGGTTTACCGTCTACGAAAACCGACCAGATGTCCGAACCTTGCGGCAACTGCAAGCGTAGAAACTGCCGGCGGCTGTTGCGCACCGCAAGGGAGGCGGTCGTGACCGCCAACCCATCCCGAGTAAACAGCGTCGTATAGACCGCACGCTCTATCGCGGCAACCTGTACGTCGATCTGCTCGTGCCGGGTGATTCGCAACTGCAGCCGCGCGGGCGGGTTGGCCTGCACATACTTGAACGCCAGCAGAATCGGGTTGGTGGTCTTCAGGATCATCTGCTGCGGTAGCTCGCCAATCTCCAAGGCCGAGAGTTGCTCGGCGACCAGCGCCTGTATCTCAACGGCTGTCAAAGCTTCGATCGCGATGCGTCCGTGTTCGACTTCAGCGCCCACGACGTGGAGTGTGGGAACCAGCGGGTCCGATTCCGTGTCGGTCAGAATCCGTTCGTAGTTCACTTCGATGCGAAATTGCCCGGTCATCTCTTGAGTGAACGCCAAGGCAATGCGCTGTCCGTCGTCTTCGATCACGTCATGAGAGCGCAAGGAAGGCCCCGTCACGCTCAGAATGTTCAGGTTTTCCGGCAGGCGCAGGTCGAGCAACATGATCGCGCCGGACTTCACGTCGATTTCCACGCTGGCGGCGCCCTTAAGCGTGACCTCGCCGATGGATAACAGCGTGTCGACCTGGGCGTCGAATATGCCCTCGGCTCGTTCGGGGGCGACCGCTTCCACGGTGAGCATCGGTGATTGGCTGACATATTTGTAAGTGTGCGCGACACGCATGCTCAGCGCGTTGCGCACGAAAGCCGGCAACTGATTCTCGCCCACCCGAGCAATATCGGCCTCTTGCGTGGGATTCAAACTAAGCTCCTTGCCGATCAACAACGCCACCATGCCGCGCTGCCGGTGCAGGTTGCGGCCGGTGAGCAACGGTACATCGATACCTGAAGAGTCCGCGCCTAACAACTGCTCGTAGAAAACCGTCAGCGTGAACTCGCCGCGTACTGCTCGGTCCAGGAACACCGTGATTATCTTGGCCGTGCCGTCGGCGCTCGGCGCCTCGGTCCAATCCGAAACCCCGCCGCTGGGCGCAATGATCCGGTTCACCTCTGTTCGAACCGGTAGTTCAAGGTTGAGGGTATTGACCTCCCCGTGCGTGATGTCGTAGACGGCAGTACCGGCCACTTGCAACACGCCTTCTTCTGCGTAAACGGCGTGATAGATAACCGCGTTGGCTCGGGCGGCCGTGCGCAGATCCTCGGGGACGGCGTCTACCCAGCGCAGCGAAACATGATTGGTCAGCGGGACGAACACGCTCGCCAGCGTCGTGTCGTCTCGCTCGTCGGTCACGACGTTGGCAGCCGGCGAAACGGTAACTTCCTTGCGTCCCGGCAACGTCAGTTCGAACTGGGAAACCGGTACCTTGGCGATGAACAAATCCACCCGCGGCGGACCATCGGTTTGGATTACCGGCGTGTGGAATCGCACGTTCACCGCGTGCGAACCGCGCCCCTGGAGTACCGTGGTAAATTGCCCGTTTTCCTCGAGCACGGTCGCCGACTCGCCGTCGACCCTGACATCCGCTAGCGTCACAGATACGGGTAGCAAGGGAATGGTGAGCCGTTTGCCGGAAAAGGCATGTACCTGCAGTTCGCCCTCCCACGCCACCGCCTCGCCGACAAGCGTACCCACATAGCGTGCGCGTGAGATAGCGTAGTCCTCGAGCACAGGTACTCGCCAGGACACGAGGATGCCACTCGTAGAAGGCACGCTCGCCGTGACGCGGGTGCGGCCGTCGATTTCGGCGGTTTGCAGGTTGGCGGCCGGCACGATCGCCAAATCGAGTCCGGTAGCAGGAAAATCCAGCGTCAGGCTCGTTGCCGCTGCCACCGGAACCGGTAGCTGCAGCACATAACCGGCTTCCGAACGATGCGCGTCCGCGTTGTAAGTCAACTGCATGTCGTACCGGCCGGCATCGGACGTATGCCAGGCAAGACCGTCCGGTGTGTGAACCAATTGCACGGGCCGACCGCCCACCGTCGCTGACTGCAGCGCCGCGCCCGTCTGCAGCACGGGAATCAGCGTCCACTCGTCCTCAAACACTTCTATGGACAAGGCGACCGTGATGCGAGCAGAAGACCGATCATCGTAATCGACGACCTGGACGTGGATGCTGGACGTGCCGACGGCGTGCGAAGCCGGCGCGGGGCGCGTGTCTTCGTTGAGCAACTGCCACATCTGCTGGTAAACGGACAGCGGTACCCGCACTTCGCCTCCATCGGCCACGGCCGTTTGCGCAAGATCGACCCTGTCGGCCTGGGCGAAACCTTCAACGGCAAATAACAAACCGGCTAACAACCATACTACTTTCATTGGTTAGTCCTCTTCGATCAGTCATCAATCGACGTGCCGGGCAAAAGTTTCCGGTACGCCGCGTATTCGAGTGCGGCCACAAGCATGTCGGTCTGACCGGCATCCAACTGGCTGACGAAGCGCGTCAGACGTTGCTCGTCGGCCTGTAGTTCTGCATCGGCCTGCCAACCCGCAACGCTTTGGCGTAACCCGCCAATCAACGCCAGGGCATTCATGAGTTCGCTGCGGGCAGCGGCTACGTCGCCGATCGCAAGATCGCGACCGCTACGCCGGGCAGCATCGGCAATTTCGATCGCCAACAAGTTCTTCAACACGTTGCGCTCCAACGGGCCTTGCGCGGGCCTCGTCGTGCTGGTGTCACTCAGCGACAAGCTGGCACGGGCGACGCCGTTGTTCATCTGAACCAGGTCCTTGAAACGAACCCGTACGTCGGCAACGGCACCGGGGCCGTCCACCACGACGTCCAGCAACACCACGTGGTGTTCGCCCGCAGTCATGCCGGGTATGACGATCTGGATACCCTCTTCATCTTCATCGCGATCCGCCTCGATGCCCCAGGTTCGCGACAGGCGCACATCTATGCTCTGTTCGGCTTCGCGGACGCGCTCGGCGCTGAGATCATCCAGGCGATACGAACCGATGACGTCGACGAGCCGAACTCCGGGATTGAGTTGAATTCGTAGCCGTACAGCCCGTGCGACGGTACGGCTGGCGGCATGTAGCTCCTTGTCTATAAGCGATGCCGCGTCGGCCGGTGTGGCCAAAGCTCGCAGCCTTCCCTGCCCTGCCAAAGCAACGCCATCCAGATCCGAACCGTTCACGCCGGCCAACGTGACCACGCTCACCGACATGCCGGCAATCGCACTCTGGTGCGCCAATCTCTCGAGGCCATTCTGGGTCTGCGGGTCGATGCCGTCTGCGGTCACCAACATGACCAAGCTGGAACCCAGCACGGCGTTGGGATCATCGTCCACCGCCAAACGATCTACTGCGCTAATAAAAGCGTCAACGAGGTCCAAAGTCTCACCTGCAAGTTGCCCGTCGACGAGACGTTCAATGAACGACGTCACGGTACCGCGACGGTAATCGTCCGGCTGAACAACATCCGCTCCCGGTACGCCGGCCACCGTGACCGAGAATCGGTCACCGATCTGGCGTTGTTCGTTCAAAGCCAT
>CBDTZM010000222.1:0-4502 GCA_965364915.1 uncultured Pseudomonadales bacterium
GCTCAGTCGTTTGGTCGTTCGACTGTACCCAAGACGTCTTGATAACTGCGCCGCAGCTCGCGCTTCAACCAGGCGAGCATTTTGCCGACGGGTGGTTTGGGTCCCCACAGCGCGCGCGACATCGCCATGCCCTCGAGCATGAATTGGGTGAGGTAGTTGGCCCGCTGGAATGCTTCGGACAAGGCGAGGTCCGGAAATATCTCGCGAACCGACTTGTACCAGGCGCGATTGAAATCCCCCAGCGCCGGCACCAATACCCTGGCCAATTCCTCGTCGGTTCGCGCGGCTACTCTAAGTTCTTGAAAAACAATGAATTCTGGTGAGTTGAGCTGCCTCCAATAAGCATCGATGCCTTCATCGACACGAGTGTGTGTCGCGCCTTTTTGGACGGTCGCCTCTTCGGTCTGGAACATATCCAGGCGTCGCTTGTTGAGACTCAAGACCGTCGCTTTGATCAGATCGAAGCGTGTCGGGAAGTGGTGCAACATCGCACCTCTCGAAACCCCGGCTTTGTTGGCTACGTTTTCGGTGGAGGTGTTGGCATATCCGAGTTCGTAGAAACAGTCGATGGCAGCGTCCAGAATCGCGTTGCGCGTCAATGCACTTTTGGTCTGCTGCCAGTTTTTTCCGGGCGCTGGCTTGTTCGCCGCCATGGATTTATCCACGTAAGATGAATGACTCATTAAAGGGGGCTGGGGACGGGTAGGTCAAGTGGCAGAGAGAAGCGCCGAGGTACTATTGGTGACGAAGGGTCATCCCTTCGAGCGCGAACCGTTCTTCGACGTGTTCGAGCAAATGCACAACGTCAACTGGACCCATGTCGAGCAGCCGGCCGCACAAGCTTTGTTCAACGTAAAGCAAGCCGCCCGCTACGATGCCTATGTGCTGTACGACATGCCGGGCATTCAGTTTCATGCGGATCGTGAGCCGACCTATCTAGAACCCGACGAGGAGTACAAGAGCGACTTCCGCGAGTTGTTGGATGCGGGCCACGGGTTCGTGTTCCTGCACCATGCGGTTGCGGGTTGGCCCGCCTGGGAAGAGTACGCGGACATTATCGGCGGCCGGTTTCTGTACTTACCCGGCGAACTCAGAGGCACACATCGTCAGGACTCGGGTTATCGTCATGGGGTCACGCATCAGGTGAGCGTCGTCGGCGAACATCCGGTGACCGCAGGCCTGCCAAAGTCGTTCTCGATCACCGATGAGCTATACCTAGGTGAGGTTTTCGAAGAGGACGTCGAACCGCTGCTTGTCAGCGACTACGCGTTTACCCAAGACAACTTCTACTCGGCTGCCAGAGTCGTACGCGAGCAGAAGATGTTCGACAACGAGGGCTGGGAGCATGCCGAAGGCAGTAGCCTGATCGGTTGGGCCAAAACCCATGGTGCCAGCCGCATCGTCTACCTGCAGTGTGGCGACGACCCGGTGACGTACGCTGATGAAAACTATCGAAAGTTGATCGAGAACGCGATCAGGTGGGTCGCTTGTGTGGAGAAACGTAAATGAGGCCATTTGCCGCTGCCCTGTTGATTCTGGCCTGCGGTTTGGCGAGTGCAGGCGAATCCGGACAACGACAGGCGTACTTTGGCGACCTGCATATTCATAGCCGCTGGTCGTTCGATGCCTATTCGTTGAACGTGCAAGCTACGCCGCAAGATGCTTATCGCTATGCGCGTGGCGGTGCGATAGGGCACCCTGCCGGTGGTACGGTGCAAATGCGGGGACCGCCGCTAGATTTTATCGCGTTAACCGAACACGCGGCTTATCTGGGGGTATCGACGGCCGTCGATGATCCACGCAGCCCGTTGCGGGAAGTTCAGCTCATTCGTGATCTGATGAGCGACGATCCAGAGGTTAGCTCTGCAGCCCTGGGAACGTTTGCCGCATCGCTGGCCAGTGGTGAAGCCCTACCGGAGCTGATCACGGATGACATCGTCAAACCTACTTGGCGGCGTATCGTCGAAATTGCTAACGAGCATAACAAGCCCGGGGAGTTCACGGCGCTGGTCGCATACGAGTACACGTCGATGCCCGATGGGCAAAACCTGCACCGCAACGTGATCTTTCGCGGCGATGACGTACCAGAGCGCCCCTTTGCAAGCATTGACTCCTTGAACCCGGAGGACCTTTGGCGGTGGATGGACGAGGCGCGAGAGGCAGGTGATGATTTGATCTCGATACCGCACAACGCCAATGCGAGTAATGGCCTCATGTATGCGCGAACCGATTGGAGCGGCGATCCCATCGACGCGGCATATGCTGACGTGCGAATGCGCAACGAGCCGGTGAGCGAACTCTTCCAAATCAAAGGTTCATCGGAAACACATCCGATGTTGTCGCCGGCAGACGAATGGGCGGGTTTCGAAATCTTCGACAGAGTGTTGGGACGCATGACGGATCCAAGCGAACCCACCGGTAGCTACGTGCGTGACGCGTTGAAGGCTGGCCTCATCATGTCGTTGACGGGCTTCAACCCGTATGAGATGGGCGTCATTGGTTCCAGCGACGGCCACAACGCCACGAGTCCTGTCGAGGAAGACAACTACACCGGCAAGATCGGCATCGCCGATCACACCCCCGAACGGCGTCTGGTCACGCAACTGTCGCCCGCTTTGCCGACCAGTGCGGTGTCGGCTTGGGGCGCGGCGGGACTTGCCGGCGTTTGGGCGGACGCCAACACCCGCGAAGCTCTGTTCGACGCGCTACGTCGCCGTGAAACCTTTGCGACCTCGGGCCCGCGGATTCGAGTACGGCTGTTCGGTGGCTGGTCGTTTGCACCTGCGGATCTCGGCGAAGGCATGGCGATTGCCGGTTATGCTCGCGGCGTGCCGATGGGCGGCCTGTTGGCAGGTCGGGGTGAGCGACCAACCTTTCTGATTCGGGCGTTAAGAGATCCCTTTGAGGCGCGACTCGATCGTCTGCAGATGGTCAAGCTGTGGGTCGAGGATGGCGAGGCAAGAGAGGCCGTTATCGACGTTGCCTGCGCGGGGAACGACGCGCCCGTTGACGGTCGCTGTCCACGCCAAGCCGCCAAACCCAATGAGGCGTGCGACGCGGCTACTGGCGCTAACGAGCTCGATGCTTGGTGGGCGGATGCGGATTTCTCCGCGACGTTACCAGCCGTCTACTACGTTCGCGTGTTACAGGTGCCCACCTGCCGTTGGAGTGTGTACGACAGCCGCGAGTTGGGCATTCCACACCCTGCAGGCATAGAGCCGCACATTCAGGAGCGTGCGGTCACATCGGCGATCTGGTATCGACCGTGATCGCGTCCGCGACGTGTCTGTCCGATTCGTTTCAGGCGCGTTTGAACCTAACGGGTAGCCTGGACAGTCCGCGTAGCAGCACGTTGGGTGCATAAGTCAGCTCGGCTGGGTCGCAGGCAAGTTCGAACTCGTCGAAGCGTTCCAACAACACGCGAAAAGCCACGTCCATTTCCTTGCGTGCCAGGCTGGCGCCGATACACATATGCACACCGTAGCCGAACGCGATGTTGGACTTGGCGTTGTCGCGTTCCACGTCGAATCGGTGCGGATCGGGGAACTTGCTCTCGTCCCGGTTGGCGGACGAGAAGCGAATCTGCACCATGCTGCCGGCCGGTACCGGCATGCCTTGAATCTCTGTGTCGGTGGTCGCAACGCGCCACATGTTGGCCGTCGGTGTCGAGAGCCTCAGCGTCTCTTCGATAAGGTTCGGCACGAGGTCGCGATTGGCCTTCAGCTTCGCGAACTGATCCGGGTATTGCGTCCACATCAGTACCGCTTCGGCGATGGCGTTGGTGGTCGTCTCGTTGCCTGCGACCAACAGCTGCTGGATGATCGAAAGCATCTCGGGGGTGTTGAGCGGACGTTCGTCTTCGAATTTAGCGTGTACGATGTCGGAGATAATGTCGTCGTGAGGATCTGCGCGACGCTCTTCGATGCGCGCCGCGAAGTAATGCTGGTAGGCGAGTATGAGTTTAGCGGCCGCCACTTCTTCATCAGGGGTCGCCATCCGCGAGAGTTGCGCGACGAACGCGTCGGACCAGGTTTTGAAGAGTTCGTAATCGGAAAGTGGCACGCCGAGCTGCTCGGCGATGACAGTCATTGGCAGCGGTTCGCAGAATTCGACGATGAACTCCGCCTCGCCTCGGTCGATGAACTTGTCGATCAACTCGTGACAGACTTTTTCGATCTCGGGCTCGAGGGTCGCTACGCGTCTGGCGGTAAACGCTTGATTGACCATGCCGCGGTAACGGCGATGCACGGGTGGATCTTGAGTCAGCATGGTATCTACCGGTGGATAGCCCTGCGCCTGGATCTCCGTGATGCGGGGATCCACTTTCTGGTCGCCGGTAGCCGCCAGCGCGAAGCGATTCGAGAACGTCGCGTGATCCTTCGCGATTTTGGTGACGGTTTCGAAGTCGGAGACGAAATAGATGCCGGTCTGCGGGCAGTGATACACCGGCGCCTCGTGTCGCAAGCGCTCGTTGAACTCGTGAGGACAGGACAAAACCTCCG
>CBDTZM010000223.1:0-4496 GCA_965364915.1 uncultured Pseudomonadales bacterium
TTGATCGATGGCCAGCACGTCAATTGGTTCACCGGAGAAGCGCTCCTCGCACTGGCTTGGGCTCCACTATTCTTGGTCTTCGGGACCCTCGCCCATCGAGTCGTTCGAAGCTCGTATGCAACGGGTAAGGTCGAGCAAAACAACCTCAACGACCGCGTTAGTGATCGCTAGCGAGCGCTCACCGGATCGTTGCAACGCCATTGCGCCTGGGCGAACATGCCTTGGTTACCGAACGACGGGGGAGTGAGGTATGAACAACCGCAAACAATTTTCGCGGCGCGCACTATCCAAACAAATCGGCATGGCGGCCGGTGTCACACTACTTGGTCCTGCTGTCGCGCGAGCCGCGGTGGTGACCCCAGAGCAGGTCGAAGGCCCTTTTCACCCGATCGATGAGCAATCCGATACCGATCTGGACCTAACCGTTGTTCAGGGGCATTCGAAATCGGCAACCGGTGAGGTGATTCTGGTCCGCGGCCGGGTTGTCGATACCGATGGCCTGCCGTTGAGCGACGCACTCGTCGACGTCTGGCAAGCCAACCATCACGGACGCTACAGTCATCCCGCCGACGAGAATACCGCTCCATTGGACCCGGACTTTCAGGGTTGGGGGCTGCTCAAGACGGATGCCGACGGTCGCTATCGCTTCAAAACAATCCTACCCGGCGCCTATCCACTGCCGGCGGTCGGCGGCGAAGGTTGGCGCTGCAAGCACATTCACTTCCAAATCACCCGGCCGGGGATCAAAGACCTGACGACGCAGATGTACTTTCGCGGAGACCTATTGATCGAGCAAGATTTGGAAGTCGCCAAAGTACCCGAAGACAAACGTCATCTTCTCATCGCAGACGCGATCACCGACGTTGCGACCGGCCTTCCGCTATATCAATTCGACATGGTGGTGGCGAAAGCCTGACGCGGGCGTTTCGCGCTCACCACGTAGATGACAGGTCCACCGGGACACGACGATAAAAAGGAGAATCTCATGAAACTCTCGATCTGGTTGTTCGTCACGTTGCTGTCGGCGAACGCGGCTGGCGCCGACAATCCGTTTGCGGGTTCGTGGGAACTCACATCCGTCGAGCGTCGCGATACCCAAGGCGAGTGGGGGTCGGCTGACGGTCAATTCATCACCAATCCCGTTGGATTGCTCATGTACGACGACAGCGGCCATATGTCCGTGCACATCATGAATCCAGACCGTGTCGCGACCACGGCAAATGGCCCTGAGTTAACGCTCGAGCAACTTCGAGAGCGGATGCGCGGTTACGTCGCCTATTTCGGTACATACGAGGTGAATGAAAGCGAAGGTTATGTCGTTCACCATCGGTGGGGACACCTTAATCCGGGTCAGGTGGGTGTCGACGCCAAACGTTTTTACGAGTTTGTCGACGACAAACTGACGTTGACGGTCGCTCCGGGTCGCAATTTCCGCCTGACCTGGCGGCGCCTAGACAACTAAGGCCAGGCGGGCTCTGCAGATTTCGTTGCGGAGGTTTGGCGCTGCACGCGGTTTTTACCCAACTCGTCAGAGAGCTTGTGTACCGACTCGCTGGCAGCACGCTCACAGAGTTTCGGTATCAGCGCATGGACCAGGCAACGCATGCTCGCAACCAGCAAAAGCCACGCAAACCGACTCGCCATCGCGAAGTGCTGTAAATAGGTTTCGTTGACCGAGCGCGGATGCTCGACAAACCACTTTTCTAGATTGACCTGCATGGACAAGCCCAAACGTGTACGACCGCGCCAACATAACAGCGCGTCCGCGAGGCATCTTCGCCATTTATCTCCAATTAGTCCGATCAGGTGAGGTTTTTAACCGAATATCGCGAGTTATCTGAAATAAATGTCTTGTAAACGCCGATGGTCAGCAACGGGACCACGTACACGATGAAAAAACCCCAAGCCAGGGTTCCGTAACCATCGGCGATAAGGGCCACGATGCCGACTGCCGACAGGCTGCCTGCCAGCAGCACCGCAACCCCCGCTACGCAACCGTGGGCCAGTCTCTTTATCGGTTGCTCGTGCCGCTCCGCCCACCAACCATCGAGACGTTCGATGAACCCCTGAATGCTGCCGGCACCCGTCTCGATGAACGTACCGAACAATACAATCAGATAAGCGAACTTGAGGAGCGGAAATCCCAGCCCGGAGAAAATCTCGTACACCGGTAGGTCCGCATCCAGAACGGACGGATACTCGGCGATGAAGCTCAAATGCAACATGAGTGCCGGAACCATCGCAATCAGCGCCCCAATGACGCCAGCGCTCAACGCCTCGCGCCGAGTCTCTATGGCCATGGCCGCATAAAGAATGATGGGAATGCCCGTGACGTTGTAGAACGAGTACTGCATGCCGCTCACAAACCAACCGTCGCGCATGTCGCTGTGCTCCAACCCCAGCGTGAACGCGTCCGACATCGTGACGAAAACCGTGACGAGATAGGTGATGAGCACCGCGTAGAGCAACACGCTCCAGGACGCCAACACCTTCGTCACGAGCTCGCGTCCGTAGAAATTCAACACCACGACCGCGACCAGGATGATCGCGACACCGTAGAGATTCGCTAAGCCAAGCTCACCGTTGAGAATCTCTCCAGCGGCCGCGCCAATGACCGCAATCACCAACGTGAACAGCACCACGGCGAGCATTTCGTAAGCGATCCAAAACCGCCCCAGCAAGACTTGGAAAAAACGTCGATAATCGTATACCTGGAACCGGCGGGACACCTCTAGGCTCAAGGCAAACACGACCGCGATACACACCGTCGCGACCGACAAGCCGGCTACGCCACCCCAAACACCGTATTGCGTGAAGTACTCGACGATCTCGCGACCGGTTCCGTAACCGCCGCCGATCATCACGGACTGCAGTACCGCGCCCGGAAGCACATAGATTCGAAAGAACCGGTTCACCGGTTAGCCGGGGCCGTCGATGAGATCCGCCAGCCGATACACCACACCGTTTTTCACGGTGAATACGACGTTGTCTGCATCGCGAATCTGCGCCAACGGGTCGCCATCCACAATGACCAAGTCGGCTAGCTTGCCAACTTCGAGGGATCCCAAATCATCCGCAACACCCATCGCCAGGGCGGACTTGATGGTCGATGAACGAATGATATCTCGAGGCGCTACACCCGCCCGTTCGTACAATCGAAATTCTGCGTGCAGCCCTGCTCCGTATGGCACGAACGGAGCGTCGGTTCCGGTGACGAGCAGAGCATCTTCGTCGATCAACGCACGCAGCAGTTTGCCGTTGGCCTCTGCGGTTGCCTGCGCCCCCGGACCAAACATGCGTACCAGCATCTGCGCGGCTTGCCGCGTGGCATCGCCATAAAAATGATCGAATTGATTGGTCGCAAACAGATCCGGCTGTTCGCGAACAATGACCGAATAGCCGGGCAACACCGCTGTGGCCGTAATACCCATCCCGGAGTCTGCCAACAGCCGTATGACGTCGTCGTAGCTGTAACCGAGCGCGCTGACCTTGGGCTGATAACCCCGACGACTGGTACCGCCAATGTGCTCGACATGATCGGACCCATGCGCGACCGCAGGGAACAGTTCGTGCGACGACACCGGAATGCCAATACCATGTGCGAACTCAACGACCTCACGCTGCCAATGATCAGGCAAGCGCACGTAGGTTTTGATGAAATCGAGCCCAAGCGCCTCGACGCGATGCAGCGAGCGGGCTAGATGGTCATCGGAGACGATGCCCTCCGCTATCGAGTAATACACGCGATTGCCGTCCATCAGATAGCCGGTCACATGGGTTCGGGGACCGGTTAGCCTTCCACTGTCCCACGCCTCCTGGCGTTCCTTGGCCACATAGGGGTTAGACCCGGGATCGCGGACGGTGGTCACGCCATAGGCGAGCCACACCCTGCCCTGCGTCTCGCTCAACGCGCCCATGTGTCCATGCATTTCAAACAAGCCCGGAAACGCGGCATAAGCGGATGCATCGATGTCGGGTGTGACATCCGGAACAGCAGGGTTGATCGAGGCGATACGATTGTTGTCGACTGCGACGTCGACGTTGGTCCGGTAGCCATCACCTACCCCATCAAACAGACGCCCGATGCGAATAATGTAGCGACCCGTGGGTTGCGCCCTCGCGTACTGCAAAGCCGGTGTTATGTCCTCCGTAACGCCCGTCGTCGAATCGAGGCGCACCATCCGGTCACCGCTCATGTACACGATGTATTGACCGCCGGCGCTCCACGAAGGATTGTCCGTGAGTTCGTTGGTGAGCTGTCGAGGTTCGGCGCTGGGTCGATAGGCTTCATCCAGCTCCAACTGCCACATCAATCCGCCTTGCACATACGTGATCGCCTGCCCCAACGGCGTCAACGATACGTCGGTCACGTTGCGGTGCGCCGTCGGGACAACTTCGTTCACATCGCCGTCGAGCACATTCGTTACGACAAGTTGATAGACGCCTTCACGATAGCGACTGGAATAAGGTGCAAGCGAGGTGGTTGCGACAACGCT
>CBDTZM010000224.1:0-4485 GCA_965364915.1 uncultured Pseudomonadales bacterium
CGCTTCGATGGGTTATACCGGTAGTGTCGATGTGGAAACCATGCGCACCCTGCCGGAGTTCGTGCGCGTGAGTGCCGCGGGTACGGCGGAAAGCCACGTGCACGATGTGTCGATCACCAAAGAAGCCCCCAACTACCCCCTGAGCTAGTCCGTTGAGCGTAAGTAATATCCACGATCAGCGGCTGCTGATCATCGATTTCGGTTCTCAATACACACAACTCATCGCGCGTCGCGTGCGTGAAACGGGCGTGTATTGCGAGATCTACCCGTTCGATGTGGAACACGAGGCACTCGTCGCATTCGGCGCCAAGGGCATCATCCTCTCGGGTGGTCCGGAGTCGGTCACCGAAGGCGAGGCACCGCGCATTCCCGCAGGATTACTCGATCTCGGCGTGCCGGTACTCGGCATATGCTATGGCATGCAAGCCATGGCGCTACAACTCGGCGGCACCGTCGACGGTTCCGATGTGCGCGAATTCGGACATGCGGTCGTAGAGATTGCGGCCGATTCTCGGCTGCTCGAATCCCTGGAGCTGGACGCGGGTCGCGGATTGAGTGTGTGGATGAGCCATGGCGACAAGGTGGTGTCTGCGCCGGATGGTTTTCGCGTGACGGCTTCGACCGACAGTGCGCCGATAGCCGCGATTGAGCATCGCGAACGTCCGTGGTTTGGACTGCAATTTCATCCTGAGGTGACCCACACTCATCAGGGGGTCGAGATATACCGGCGCTTCGCCATCGACATCTGCGAATGCGATGGTCTATGGACGGCTGACAACATCATTGAGGACGCCGTCGCTCACGTACGGGGCATGGTTGGTGAGGATCAAGTCGTGTTGGGTCTTTCGGGTGGCGTCGATTCGAGTGTTGTCGCCGCATTGTTGTCGCGGGCGATCGGCGATCAGCTGACATGTGTATTCGTTGACAATGGATTGTTGCGTAAGAACGAACGCGAGGAGGTGCAAGCCACGTTCGCACCGTCCAATGCGCTGGATCTGCAATTGGTGACGGTAGATGCGCAAGCGGAATTTTTGGACAGGCTCGAAGGTGCAGTCGATCCGGAAGTGAAACGCAAGATCATCGGCAGCACGTTCATCGACGTGTTCGAACGCGAAGCAGACAAGCTGACGGACGCCGCGTGGCTGGCCCAAGGTACGATCTATCCCGACGTGATCGAATCGGCAGCCAGCAAGCACGGTAAGGCCCATGTGATCAAATCGCACCACAACGTTGGCGGTCTGCCTGAACGCATGTCGTTGAAACTGATCGAGCCCTTGAGGGAGCTGTTCAAAGACGAAGTGCGCGAAATCGGACTGCGCCTCGGCCTTCCGCGCGAGTTGATAATGCGCCACCCGTTTCCTGGACCGGGATTGGGCGTACGTATTTTGGGCGAAGTGAATCGCTCGTACGCAGACGTTTTACGCGAGGCGGATGCGATATTCTTGGAAGAGCTGCGCAACGCCGACTACTACGATCAAGTCAGTCAGGCGTTCGCCGTTTACCTGCCCGTAAGATCGGTCGGCGTGGTGGGCGATGCGCGTCGCTACGAACATGTCATAGCGTTGCGCGCGGTCGAGACCGTCGACTTCATGACCGCTCGTTGGGCGCACTTGCCCTACGCGTTGATAGAGCGGGTTTCCAACCGCATCCTGAATGAAATCTCGTCAATCTCTCGAGTGGTCTACGATGTGTCTAGCAAACCGCCAGCGACGATCGAGTGGGAGTGACGCAGCTCGACGAACGTTGGATGCGGCTGGCGTTGGAGTTGGCGAACCAGGCGGCACTTGAAGACGAAGTACCGATAGGCGCGGTCGTTGTGGCGCAGGTGAATGGTGAGCCGACGTTGCTGGGCCAAGGCCACAACCAGGTCATTGGCGCGTCCGACCCCACCGCGCACGCAGAGCTTGTTGCCCTACGTCAGGCAGCAAGTGCACGAGGCAACTATCGCTTGAGCGGTACCACACTTTACGTCACGGTCGAGCCTTGCACGATGTGTGCCGGTGCGCTGGTGCATGCACGGGTCGAACGCTTGGTATTTGGTGCGCGCGAGCCCCGCACCGGTGCCGTCGTGAGTTGCGCTAGCGTCTTGTCGAGTGCTGCACACAATCACGAGGTGCAAGTCGATGAAGGGGTGTTGGCAGAAGCTTGCGGCGATCTCATCAAGCAGTTTTTTCGGGAGAAGCGGTCATGACCGAAGTGCTATTGCTCGATGGCGGGCCTGCGCTGTCCAGCTTTCGGTTGGAGAAGTTAGGCTCCGGCTTGTATGCGCAGTACGTGCATCTCCTCGAGGTCGGTACGCCGCTCTCACCCGTTGCCGTGGAACAAGCCGAAGCGCTGTTGCGATATGGTCCCGAGCAAGGCCTGCCGTCCCGGGTTGGCGTGCACCGGATGACCGTCGTGCCGCGGCTTGGCACGATTTCGCCGTGGTCGAGTAAGGCCACCGATATTTTTCGCATTTGCGGGCTCGAGAACATAACGCGGGTAGAGCGTGGTGTTCGTTGGTTCGCGACGACCGCGATCGTCCATCCAGATGCGCTGTACGACCGCATGACCGAGAGGATGATCGACGAGGCCGAGTTTGCATCGGTGTTTGCAACGCTCGACCCGCGACCGCTGAAGCATATAGCCGTACGGTCAGAAGGCGCTGCGGCGTTGCAACGTGCGAACGACGATCTCGGTTTGGCGCTGTCTGAAGATGAGATCGGCTATCTGGAGGCCGCCTATCGTGGTCTCGATCGCGACCCGACGGATGTCGAACTCATGATGTTCGCACAGGCTAACTCGGAACATTGTCGCCACAAGATATTCAATGCGACCTGGACGGTGGATGGTGTCGCGCAGGACCGAACGCTCTTCGACATGATTCGCAACACCCACAAACAGATCAACGGTGCGGGCATCTTGAGCGCGTACGCAGACAACGCTGCCGCGATCGAAGGCTACCCCAATCAACGTTTCATGGCCGATCCGGCGAGTCACGAGTACCACTACAGCAATGAAGACGTTCATGTATTGATGAAGGTAGAGACGCACAACCATCCGACCGGGATCGCCCCGTACCCGGGCGCGGCGACGGGGTCCGGAGGCGAAATACGCGATGAAGGGGCGGTGGGTCGCGGTTCCAAACCCAAAGCGGGGCTCACGGGTTTTACCACCTCGCACCTCAACATTCCGAACTACAGCCAACCGTGGGAACTTGCGACCGGCAAGCCGGAGCATATGGCATCGGCGCTCGACATCATGCTGGAAGGGCCCGTCGGTGCTGCCGGGTTCAACAACGAGTTCGGCCGGCCGGCGCTCACCGGCTACTTTCGAACGTTCGAGCAAAGCGATCCTGCGGATGCCGACAAGATACGCGGCTACCACAAGCCGGTGATGATTGCTGGGGGCGTCGGAAGCTTGCGCGCCGAACACGTTCACTCGTTGGATTTCCCAGCGGGGACACAACTCGTCGTGTTGGGCGGGCCGGCGATGCTGATCGGACTCGGCGGCGGTGCCGCTTCGAGCATGGCCTCCGGATCGAGTTCTTCAGATCTGGACTTTGCCTCGGTGCAGCGAGACAACGCCGAGATGCAGCGGCGTTGTCAGGAAGTCATTGACGCGTGCTGCGCGCTGGGAAGCGAAAATCCGATCCTGCTCATTCACGACGTCGGTGCTGGCGGGCTATCCAATGCGTTGCCCGAACTGGTGAAGGATGCGGACGCGGGCGGACGTTTTGAACTACGCGCCGTGCCCAACGCCGACCCGGGTATGTCGCCGCTGGAGATTTGGTGCAACGAGGCGCAGGAACGTTATGTCCTGGGCATAGCGCGAGATCAAATCGAATCGTTCGAAACGCTTTGTCAGCGGGAGCGGTGTCCCTATGGCATCGTGGGTGAGTCGACGGTGCAAAAATCACTGTTGGTAGCCGATGCTACGTTCGGCAATCTACCGGTCGACCTGCCATTGTCGGTGCTATTCGGCAAGCCGCCTAAAATGCAGCGTGCGTTTTCTCGGGAAGCCTTGTCGCCGCGCGCGCTCGAGGTCGATGATTTCGTGCTGGAGGAGGCGATAGAGCGGGTACTGCGCTTCCCTGCCGTTGCCAGCAAACAGTTCCTCATCACGATTGGCGATCGAAGCGTCACTGGCTTGGTAGCCCGAGAACAACAGGTCGGGCCATGGCAGGTTCCGGTCAGCGATGTGGCGGTGACGTTGGCGGGATTTCAAACCTATCAGGGTGAGGCATTCGCCATGGGCGAACGCTCGCCGCTGGCGTTGATCGATGCGGCGGCCTCGGCACGCATGGCGGTCGCCGAAGCCCTGACAAACCTGATGGCGGCAGATATCGAGTCGTTGGGCCGCGTGGTGCTTTCTGCCAACTGGATGGCCGCCGCAGGCGATAATCGAGAAGAGCAGGCGCTTTTTGAAGCCGTGACTGCCGTTGGTATGGAACTTTGTCCGCAGCTGGGGATTGCGATTCCCGTCGGCAAGGATAGTTTGTCCATG
>CBDTZM010000225.1:0-4472 GCA_965364915.1 uncultured Pseudomonadales bacterium
TTAGCCGCTCCCGTTGCCGAAAATGGTCGGCACCATAAACGCCGGAATCGCCGGAAGGGAGAAACCCATGAAGATCAACTTCGCGAGTCTCTGTGGCTCAGTGGCATTACTGTTGGCATCGCTGACGCATGCCGCCGACACCAGTTTTTTCATCACCAGCGCCGGTCCCGGCGACGGAGCCAATCTAGGCGGGCTAGCCGGCGCCGACGCGCACTGCCAGACGCTCGCGGCAACAGCCGGTGCGGGCGACCGTGTTTGGCGCGCCTACCTCAGCACTCGGGCAACGAACGACACACCCGCCGTGAACGCGCGCGATCGTATCGGCAACGGTCCGTGGTACAACGTCGAAGGTGTGATGGTCGCCGCCAACGTCGACGCGCTGCACGGAGACAACAACCTGACGAAACAAACCGTGCTGAGCGAAGGTGGCGCGATGATCAACGGCCGCGGCGATAGCCCCAACCGACACGACATACTCACGGGATCCAATCTAGACGGCACGGCCGCGAGCGACGATCAGACATGCGCCAATTGGACCAGCAACGGCGAGGGTAGTGCCCTCGCCGGTCACCACGACCGCACTGGCGGTGGACCGAACCCGACGTCCTGGAATTCCGCGCATGGTACCCGAGGCTGCAGTCAGGCAAACCTTCAGAGTACCGGTGGCGACGGCTTGTTCTACTGCTTCGCTGCCGATTGAGCTCGAGCCATCCGGACGTCAGCTAGAGGCTAGTCGTACGAGCCCCAAATCTCTTCGCGTCTGGCGAGAGGATCTAGTAATGGGTCGCCGCGACGCCTCGAGATCTCCTCGGTCGTGTACGGCACGAACGAGGCGTCCAG
Organism: uncultured Pseudomonadales bacterium; assembly: GCA_965364915.1. Classification (GTDB taxonomy): domain Bacteria; phylum Pseudomonadota; class Gammaproteobacteria; order Pseudomonadales; family Azotimanducaceae; genus Azophilus. Next base: position 841 of record CBDTZM010000225.1, read on the forward strand.
CGTGTCACGGCTGAATTCGCGCAATACGAAGTTCATCACTTCCGCAAGCGCAGCATCGCTCAGCGGCGCTTGGGAGGGTCCGGGTACTCGATACAGATAGTCGCGACCACCTGCGACGGCAACGATTCGCCCTGGCTCGCCGCGCAGCGACGGTACCTGCGGTGGCGCGCCACGGCCATCGACGCCGTGGCACCCACCACAATTGATCAGATAGTCGGTCCGCGCCTCGGTTGCCGCTAGGCTCGGCACCATCCATCCCCCAATCGAAAGTGCGGCCAACAACCAACGCGCGCTGCGCGTCATGCCGGAAGGTCGGTTTCCGACTCTGCCAGCACGAGGGCGACCGTACAGGTATACGCGTGGCTCTGGGTGCCGAAACACCAGAGTATGTTGTTGCTCTTGGCGGGAAAGTAGATGGGTTTGTCGCCTTCCGTGCGGTGACAACCGCAACGACCACAAACGCTTTTACCACAACAGTCGTTATACGAAATCAGATAGTGTTTACCGTCCGCCGGATTGACACAGGTTCCCACCCACGCGACCGGAGAGGGCTCCGCGCCAGGCGGACATTGCGTGTGCGTGCCTCCGCAACAGCTGCAGAGGTAACCGCCGAACGCACAATAGCGCCAGTAATCGCAACTTTGCGGATCGCCCATTTCGGGTATGCCTTGCGCTTGTACCTGCCTAGCCATAGGCAACAGCGGGAACGCGCCCATACCGACCAGGAGAGTCCCAAACCTTGTCAACCAGCCGCGGCGCGACATGTGTTTCGCCAGAAAGCGCGTGCCATCGGTAATAGGGCGGTCGAGGCGCCTGGTCAGCTCTTCAAGAATTTTGTCGGTTTGCATCTAGAACCTCTGCACCGCGCCGGCGAATATGCCAGCCTCTTCCACCGTGTTGAGCAAACGCCCGGTAACGGCGTTGTAGACCAGCACCGTATTGGGAACGCTCGACACCACAAACAACCTCGGGTCCGCGTCGCGCGATACGTTTATGCCACCAGCCGGTGCTTCCAGCACGGTGCGATAACCGCGCCGTTGCGTGTTCAAGTTGAATCCCCAGATTTCTGTGCCTGCGTCTTTGTGAGTATCGACGTCGCCCTGGTGCATCAACGTCAGCAACGTGCCGGTCGCTGCATTGTAAGTAAACGGTTGGTTGCCGCCGATGCGCCACCGCTCCTCAACGTCTTCGTCGGTCAACAGTGACCAGGATTCGCCAATTTGCATGCCATCGGCAAACGACACCTCGATGACTTGGCCTTCGTAGGTAATCAGCAACCACCCATCCGCAGTCGGCACCGCGTAGTCGAAGACCGGATCTTCATCGATGTCGAAGAATTTCTCGCTGCGTTCCCGGCCCGCCTCCTTGCCCTGGCGGTCGAGCTCGATCAGTTGCAGCGTGCCATCACCGCAAAGCTGTAGGAACCGTCGTTGTGGCACCGGAAACACCATGCCGCATCCGGCGGTCGAGATTTCATCGACGAATTCCCGTGCTTCCACGTCCACGACGCTTACCGACATCGCAGGCGTCAAGTTGAAGATGACGAGGAATCGTTGCCCCACCAGGTTGCTCATGCCCCGGTGACCGATCGCCGCCATCTTGGCCGGAATTCTGACCTCTGCGACTGGGGCCAAGGTGTCCATCGCGTTGAAGACCACGACATCGGTGCGTTCGCCGTAGATACCACGCGAGTAGTAGGAAGCGGGGACGTAGAACATCTCGCGATTGGTATCGACAGTAATGGCCGGTGCGTAAGAAGGCTTGTTGATCGAGCCCTGCATGGCGCCACTGTCCCCGTCGAAGAGGTAAGCGCCCGTGCTGCCGAGCACCATGAACCAATGAGCCTCGGGCTTGCCTGCCGTGGTCGCGCCCATCTCGTCTGGAACGAGTTCGCCCCACGCGTTAGAGCCCCACGCAGCGAAATGGAGCGCCAGCAAAAAGACAGTGAACTTGGTCATCGACGCGGCCCCCTCAATGCCCAATACATGCTACCGGGGATACCGCCAAATAAGAAGGCCCGCAACTGCGGGCCTTCTTGGGGCAATGGTGTTGGACTAGGCAGCCGTCACTCTGTGACCCGTTCGTAGACAATCACTAGGATCACCGCGACTGCACCTGCGTTGATGACCGTACTCAGGTTGGTCAATATTGCAGTGAGATACTCGCCCACCATGGGTATCGGCCCAAGTGTTCCGGCCACCGTAGCCAACGTAACGGCCATGATGAAATAGAGCATGCGACGCTCTTCCGGGACCCCGATGAACCCGCTAACGAGCCCTAGAAGAACCATGAGCAACCCCGCATAGGGGAAGCTAACGAACGCCGCAACCAATACAACTAACAGGGCGACAATACGTACGATTTTTGCTGCATTATCCATGTTTAAATCCCTCAATTTGTGTGATTAACACATCTATCGTTAATCATGTTTTCAGTCTCTTGTTTTAACTATATTTGGATAGCGTGAATACGCTAACAAACTATAGCACTGCGAGTAACGGTAGGGAACTGTTGGTTTGTTATGCGCTACGGCGCTTCGGGCTCGGCGATTCTCGAATTTCTGAAACTCAATACGACAGATCCGGCTTCCAGCATGACTAACAAGCTGGTCACCAGCACAATGAGATCCAAAACAACGAGCAGATAGTTGCCATCCTCGAAGAACTGCACCAACGTCACGAGGCCCGCCAGGAACGACATTGTGAACACGAATACCATCGGCACCATCGTGAAATAGGCAGGGCGCCCCAGCTTGATCAACATGACGCTGATCACGAGCAGTGTCATCCCGGCAAGTATTTGGTTGGTACTGCCAAAGAGCGGCCAAATGATCATGCCGCCGGCACCGGATGTACCCCCGGCGCCAAACGCCAGCAACAAACACGCGCCGACTGCAATCAAGGTCGCGACTATCGCGTTGTTGAGAACCGGAATCTTATAGATTTCACCCCACTCCTGGATGATGTAACGCTGCAGGCGCACACCGGAGTCCATCGTCGTACCTGCAAATAGGACAACCATCGTGGCCAACAGCGTTTGGGCGACGTTGGCCGGCAAGCCCCACCCGGACGTAATCAGGTTGGCACCGCCTTGGATGAACGATCCGGCACCGGCCGCGCCAAATTCGCTGTAGATCTCGTGCCAAGCTTCACTGGTCGCCGCGAGCGCGACGCTGCTCACCGCCACGATCGTTATCAGTGCTAGCGAGCCCTCGCCTACCGCGCCGAGATAGCCGACGAATCGAGCATCGGGCTCTTTGTCGAGCTGTTTCGAACTGGTACCCGACGCAACGATGCCGTGAAAACCCGAGACCGCACCGCAAGCAATCGTGACGAACAGCAACGGAATGATCGACGGCGCACTTTCACCCAACTGGCTGTTGAACGCAGGTGCCGAGATGTCCGGCATGAATATGAATACCGCACCGTAAAGCAGCCCTAGGCCCACGAACAGCTGCATGCCATTGATGAAATCGCGCGGCTGCAGCAACACCCACACAGGCAACATCGACGCGATGGCAGCATACACGAACAAGATGATGATCCAGTTGGCCTGAGGCGTGAGGCCCATCATCGACGGTAGTTCGAGCGGCATGACGCTGCCCACGAATACCGACAAGTAGAGCGCGACGA
>CBDTZM010000226.1:0-4437 GCA_965364915.1 uncultured Pseudomonadales bacterium
GTTTGCTCCGCAAACGCTTAGTCGGCGACGGCGGTTTCCTTGATGAGCGTTTCGAGCTCACCCGTTTCGAACATTTCTGTGATGATGTCGCAACCGCCGACCAGCTCTCCTCCAACGAACAGCTGCGGGAATGTCGGCCAATTGGCGTAACTCGGCAACGTGGTACGAATTTCCGGATTGCTGAGGATGTCTACGTAGGCAAAACGTTCCCCGCAAGCGATGAGGCATTGCACGGACTGGGCGGAAAATCCACATTGGGGCGCCTGCGGCGATCCCTTCATATATAGGAGGATGGGGTTGGAATCGATCTGCTCCTTGATCGTAGTCAATACTTCTTCAGTCATGACGCGCCTTTACCCAAAAGGTGATATTGGCGAGCATTGTACTCCATACGTCGAGAATCAGGACACCGGGGGCCTCCCATCGACAGCTTCGACCTAGAAATTGACCGTCGCGATTCGTGGAGCACCAAGTGGGACCGCTATTCAGGCCGTGACGTACTGCCGTTCTGGGTCGCAGACATGGACTTTCGCGCCCCGGATTTCGTGTTGGACGCGGTGCGCAGGCGCCTCGATCATGGGGTACTCGGGTATACCCGCGTTCCGCCGCCGCTGACGGAAGCCTTCCAAGCCTGGTTGCTGCGCGAATACCGGTGGCAAGTCCCTGAGGAATGGCTGGTCTGGCTGCCCGGTGTGGTAACGGGCTTGAATTTGAGCGCGATGGCGGTGGCCGACGCGCTGGGCTCCATACTGATCCCGACGCCGGTCTACTACCCGTTTCTGGCGGTTCCCGACAACGCTCGACAACAACCGCTTCACGTCGGCTTGCAACGCAGCGGGGAACGCTGGGTCATGGACTTCGACGCGATGGACAAGGCCGCAAAGGCACATACCCGATTGGTGATGATCAGCAACCCTCAGAATCCAACCGGCCGGGCCTATGGCCGCGCCGAGCTTATGGAACTTGCGGCGCTCGCTGAGCGACACGACCTCGTCATCTGCTCTGATGAGATTCACTGCAGCCTGGTTCTCGACGACAAATCGGTCCACACGCCCATCGCGAGCCTCTCGCAGGACATCGCCAGACGCACGATTACGCTCTTTGCCGCAACGAAGACGTACAACATTCCCGGCTTGAGCTGTGCGGTGGCGGTGATTCCCGATGCCAAGTTACGCGCCCGCTTCAAGACCGCACGTCGCGACTTGGTACACGGTATCGGGCCACTGGCGTTCGCCGCAGCCACAGCGGCCTTCAACGATCAAAGTGACTGGGTGCCAAGCCTGCTGAGTTATCTGAAAAGCAACCACGCACGGCTTTACGAGGTCGCCGGTTCGCGAATGGCTCCTGCCGAAGCAACCTACCTAGCCTGGATCGACGTACGCGATCTCACAGACGATCATCCGGGTGAATATTTCGAACGCTACGGACTCGGTCTATCGGACGGCCAACCCTTCGCCGGTCCGGGCTTCGTGCGCTTCAATTTCGGCTGCCCGCGAACACTCCTGGAACGCGGTCTGGAACGTCTCGAGAAGGCACTGCAGGGGTGACGCAAGGTCGTTGAACTCTCGTAACGCGTAAAGTAGCATTCGCTGTTTCCTCAGGCAGCCTTTTGCTGCCTGTTGTCGTTTCTGAAGGCGTAAAAGCTCGTACACAGGGCTCGTATAGAGAGCCCGCATAGACCGACGGCACAAAGCGTGGCGGAAACCACGCGCGCCAATATGAGGACCCGGCGATGACCAGCCTAATGCACACCTACAACCGGCTACCCGTTGCGTTTACGAAAGGCGAGGGTGTCTACCTCGAAGACAGCAACGGCAAGCGTTACATCGATGCACTTACGGGGCTCGCCGTCTGCGGGCTGGGCCACGCCCATCCCGCGGTAACCGCGGCCATCAGCACGCAAGCCGGACAGCTGATACATACGTCCAATCTGTACGAGATTCCTCGCCAAGCCGAGTTGGCCGCACGGCTGGCCAAGCTCTCGGGCATGGACAACGTCTTCTTCGGCAACTCCGGCGCCGAAGCCAACGAAGCGGCGATCAAAATTGCCCGCTTGCACGGCAGCAAGCAAGGTATCAAACGCCCCACTATCGTCGCCACCGACGAGAGTTTTCACGGGCGCACCATGGCGACCCTGACCGCGACGGGCAATCGCAAGGTGCACGCGGGATTCGAACCGCTGCTGAACGGGTTCGTGCGCGCGCCTTACAACGATCTGTCGGCCATTCAGCACATCGCCGAGAACAATCCGGACGTTGTCGCGATGCTAGTGGAACCCGTGCAAGGGGAAGGCGGCATCAACATCCCCGACCCCGGTTACCTGGAAGAGCTCAGAGCCATCGCCGATCAACACAATTGGCTGCTCATACTCGACGAAGTTCAGTCCGGCAACGGACGGACGGGGAAGTTTTTCGCCTATCAGCACACGAACATTTTGCCCGACGTCGTGACCACGGCGAAGGGTCTCGGCAACGGCGTGCCGATCGGGGTGTGTCTAGCGCGTGGACAAGCGGCCGATTTGTTTCGGCCCGGCCATCACGCTTCGACGTTCGGTGGCAACCCCTTGGCATGCGCCGCCGCGCACGCGGTTTTGGACACGCTCGAGGCCGACAATCTCATCGAGCGCGCAGCCGAGCTTGGGGAGCGCATGCTCGAAGGATTGAACGCAGCGCTGCACGGCAACAACCGAATCAAAGAGATTCGCGGTAAGGGTTTGATGATCGCCGTCGAGCTGTCGGATTCCTGCGGGGATCTCGTCGGCAAGGGCCTGGAAGCCGGCATACTCCTCAACGTCACCCAGGACACCATCGTTCGGCTTCTGCCGCCGTTGATCTTGAGCGATGCCGAGGCTGACGAAATCGTCGCCAAAGTCGCCCTTCTGATCAACGGTTAGTCATGTCCACGCGCGATTTCCTCACCCTTTTGGATTGCTCGCCCGAAGAGCTCAAGGCGCTCATCGACAGAAGCGCCGAGTTCAAGACGCTGCACACCGAAGGCAAGGTCTACCAGCCTTTTCCGGGCGTGACGGCTGCCATGATCTTACAACTCAGCAGCACTCGCACCCGGATCGCGTTCGAAGCCGGAATGAACCAACTCGGCGGCCACGCAATATTTCTCGGTACTAGCGATACGCAACTCGGACGCGGCGAATCCATCGAAGACATGGCGCGCGTCATTTCCGAGATGGTCGACATCGTCATGATTCGCACGCTCGACCAGGAGCAACTCGAAGGCTTCGCAAAAGCCTCGTCGATCCCGGTGATCAACGCCATGACGTCGCAGTACCATCCGTGCCAGCTGCTCGCGGACGTGCAGACGTTCGTCGAACTCAAAGGGCCTATCGAGGGCAGGACGGTCGCGTTCATCGGTGACGGCTACAACATGTGCGCAAGTTACATCAATGCCGCCAGGCAGTGGGGTTTCAACCTCAGGATTGCCGCGCCCGAAGGTTACGAACCCGCTGCAGAACTGCTCGCGAGCACCAACAACGCGACGCTCACCGAGTCACCTCGCGAGGCCGTTGAGCAAGCCGATCTCGTCGTCACCGACGTGTGGTCGTCCATGGGCCACGAAGGTCAAGAGGTCGAACGCCGCAACACGTTTGCCCCATATCAGGTCAACGAAGAACTATTGGCGTACGCCAACCCGGACACCTTGTTCATGCATTGCTTACCCGCCCATCGCGGCGAGGAAGTCAACGAAACCGTGCTCGACGATCCACGCTCGGCCGTTTGGGTTGCGGCCGGCAATAGGCTACATAGTCAAAAAGCGTTGGTGGAGTTTCTTTTGCGGTCGACCGTTAGAGCTTGAGCTCCGCCAACGGTAGCGGTTTTTCGATCTGATAGCCTTGCGCGTAATCGACGCCGATCTCGCGCAGGCTCTCCAACACCTGTTCGTTCTCGACAAACTCGGCGATGGTTTTCTTGCCCATGTAGTGTCCGATCTCGTTGATCGATTTCACCACCGCATAGTCGCCCGGATTGTTGGCAATATCTTTCACGAACACACCGTCGATCTTCACGTAATCGACCGGCAGGTTTCTTAGATAGGAGTATGACGACAGACCGGTACCGAAATCATCGAGGGAGAATTTGCAGCCGATGATCTTCATGCGGTTCATGAAATCCACGGCATTGTCGAGGTTGGCGATGGCCGCCGTTTCGGTGATCTCAAAACAGACTTTGCCGGTCGGCGCCTGAGTTTTGGAGAACTGCTCCAATACGAAGTCGGGGAAGGTTTCATCGTTCACCGAATGCCCTGAAACGTTCACCGAGAAACCGCCGAAATCGTCCAACTTGTCGCGGTGCTCGGTCATATAAGCGAGCACGCGTTCGATGACCCATCGATCGATCGTGGTCATACGGTTGTATGTCTCAGCAGCGATGATGAAATCTGTCGGCGGCATCATGTCGCCGAGTTCATCGCGCATCGTCAACA
>CBDTZM010000227.1:0-4422 GCA_965364915.1 uncultured Pseudomonadales bacterium
GGCGTGACGTCCAAGACCGAGTTGGCAAACGTTCTCGATCGGCATGTCGCGTAGGTGCTTAACCTAGCCTCGCCCCGCCTCACGCTGCTGGTGTTCAAAGATGGATTTATGTCCACCCTGCTTGGACCAATCCGGCGGCATGAGGCACGGGCGCGGATCGAATCGTGCCCAGCGGGCCGGTTCGCCACGTACGTGTACCTCGCTCTTGCTCGCCCCTAGGGTCAGGTTGGTAATTGGAAAGGCATCTGCCGAGGAGTACGCACACAGTAACAACGGGCGAGTTTTGTCGCTGAGGTTCGGCGCGCTTCCGTGAATGGCCCGGCAGTTGTGCACCGTCACCGTACCCGCTGGTCCGGTGATGTATCCCGCCGTACCTGCGTCGATCTTCGGTACATCTTCATCGCGAATGTTACCCGTCCACTCGCCGTCGTGGCCGTACAGGTCGTAGAGCGGCCCCTTGTGGCTGCCCGGTAAGACGCCCATTGGCGCCATCTCGTCCGTCACCGAGTCGAGGTAGACGCCAATCGTCAGCACGTCATAGTTGGTGTGGGGCCAGAACTGGATATCTTGGTGCCACTTGACCTCTTCGCCGCCCGCACCCCACTTGAAGTTGAGCTTCGAATGGTGAAATTTGATGTTCGGACCTAGCAAGTCTTCGGCAACATCGACGAACGGACCGCGGCTGGCGAAATCCCAGTACACCTCGTGCAACTCCACCGGAGTGTTGAGCCTGCGTATTCGAGGCGTCTCCGCCGAGTGGTTGGGTTCCAGATCGAAGCGGCCGTCTTTGCCTGCTACCTGCCGACTCGCCTCGATGAACTCGTTGGTCACGTCACGCAGAGGCCCCAACCAATCGTCACCGATCAGCGCGTCGACGCCGACGTAACCGTTCTCGAAATAGGCTTCGCGTGCTTCCTGTGCGAGCAGCTTGGCCGGGATCGCAAGAATTTCGTCGTGCGTCATTCGAGCCCCAAAACCCGTTGGTTCACAGTATCGTCAGCTCCCGATGCGGCAAAGTCGTCGAAGGCTTTGTCGGTCACGCGAATGATGTGGTCGCGAATGAACGCCGCACCTTCGCGCGCGCCGTCTTCTTGATGTTTCAAACAACACTCCCACTCCAAAACCGCCCAGCCGTCGAAATCGTAGGCCGCGAACTTGGAGAAGATGCCGCGAAAATCGATCTGCCCGTCGCCCAGCGAGCGGAAGCGTCCGGGACGATCCAGCCAATCTTGATAACCGCCGTAAACGCCCGAGCGCCCTGTCGCGTTGAACTCCGCGTCCTTGACGTGAAACATCTTGATCCGTTCATGGTAGATGTCGATGAACGACAAGTAATCCAATTGCTGCAAGATGAAGTGGCTGGGATCATAGAGAATGTTGGCGCGCCGATGCCCACCCGTCGCCTCCAGAAAGCGCTCGAAGGTGACCCCGTCGTGCAGATCCTCGCCGGGGTGAATCTCGTAGCAGCAATCCACGCCAACCTCGTCGAACACATCGAGGATCGGTTGCCAGCGCCGTGCCAACTCGAGAAATCCGGCATCGACCAATCCCGCAGGACGTTGCGGCCAGGGATAGGCGAAAGGCCACAACAGCGCACCGGAGAACGACACTTGCGCCGTGTGCCCCAGATTGGCGCTTGCCTTGGCAGCGAGCTTCACTTGCTCGATCGCCCATTCGGTACGAGCCCTCGGATTGCCATGTACTTCTGCAGGCGCGAACCCATCGAAAAGTTCGTCGTAAGCCGGGTGTACGGCGACCAGTTGCCCTTCCAGATGGGTGGATAATTCCGTAATCACGATGCCTTTTTCGGCGACCCGCCCGGCAAGTTCGTCGCAGTAGTCCTTACTCTCGGCCGCGAGCGCGACATCGATGAAGGCGGCATTGCCGATGGGGACTTGAATGCCGATGAAACCGAGTTTGGCGGCCCACTCGGCCATGGCCTCGATGCTGTTGAAAGGCTCTTCGTCGGCCATGAACTGCGTGAGCAAGATCGCCGGCCCTTTGATCGTCTTCATCGAGATCCTCCTGTTTCCACACTCTCGCCCGGGAGCGTCACCCACGAGCCACCGGCATTGGAACTCGCGACGACGCTGTCGATGAACTGCATGCCGCGTACACCATCTGCAATCAGAGGGAAGTCCACATCCGCATCATGCACCTCGGCCCCGGCGAGCCGCGACTGCAAACAGGATGCGAAATTGCGATACACATTAGCGAAGGCTTCCAGGTAGCCTTCCGGGTGCCCGGCGGGTAAACGCGTCGCCCCGAGTGCGGCCGTTGACAGCCCGCTGCCACCGGCACGGCGTACTTCGAAAGGCCGATCGGGCCAGCGCACGATGAGTGAATTCGGTTCCATCTGCGACCATTCGAGCCCGCCGCGTTCGCCGTAAACTCTGAGCTTCAAACCATTTTCCTCCCCGACGGCAATCTGGCTGGCGAACAACACGCCCTTGGCACCGCCTTTAAAACGCAGCAACACGTTGCCGTCGTCATCGAGCTTGCGGCCGGGGACGAAGCTGGTGAGATCCGCACACAGCTCGGCAATCTTCAATCCGGTCACATACTCCACGAGATTCTCACCATGAGTGCCGATATCGCCGAAGCATCCCGCCGCACCCGCACGCTCCGGGTCGGTACGCCACTCGGCCTGTTTGTTGTCGTCATCCTCCAGTTTGTCGGCTAGCCAACCTTGTATGTACTCGCAGATCACGCGGCGCACGTCGCCCAGTTGACCCGATGCGATGAGATGGCGCGCTTCCTTGATCATCGGATAGCCCGTGTAATTGTGTGTCAGGCCGAACAGCAAGCCGGTTTCCCGCACCAGGTCGGCGAGCTCGAGCGCTTCGCTGAGATCGCGGGTGACAGGCTTGTCACACATCACATGAAACCCGCTGGTCAACGCTGCCTTGGCCGCGGGGAAATGCACGTGGTTGGGCGTCGTTATCGCGACGAACTGCATGCGCTCGGCGGCGTTAAGCTGCGACTCCTCCTGGAACATCGCTACATAGCTTGCATAACAACGTTCGACCGGCAACCCGTAGAGTTGTTGGCCGGAGCGCCGACTCTTCTCGGCGTCGCTGGAGAACGCACCGCATACCAATTCAATTTCGCCATCGAGTTCGGCCGCCATACGATGTACCGCTCCGATGAAGGCCCCTTCGCCTCCGCCGACCATACCCATTCTCAGTTTTGCTGGCCTCGCCATACCCGAAACGTCCCCATGCCCCACGCGTGCTGCGTGATACGATACCTTATCGGGAGGATTTCATGAGCACAATTCGCTTCGGCCTCATTGGGGCCGGTAGCATCGCCAGCATTACCGCGCGAGAACTGCGCGGGCACCCAAGTGTCGAACTTCGTGCCGTCGCCGATCCCAGCGAATCGCGAAGAGTCGACTTGGCATCCCGGCTCAAGATTCCGAACAACTACGCTCACGCCGACGAACTATTGGGCGACCCGGAAATCGATGCGGTCTACATCGCGGTGCCTAACACGTTGCATGCCTCTCTCGCCAGCGACGCACTCGGGGCCGGCAAACACGTATTACTCGACAAACCGTTCGCACTATCCTCCGAACAGGCACAACAGGTTTCCGAAACGGCGATCGCCAGCGGCAAGACTTTGATGTTGGGCATGAACCAGCGCTTTGACGCCAACGTGCAGCGCGCCAAGCAGATGTTCGACGCCGGCATGCTCGGTGCGGTCTATCATGCGAAGGCGTTTTGGCGCCGACGATCGGGCATCCCGCGCATCGGCAGTTGGTTCACCAACAAAGCAACCTCGGGGGGCGGCGCTTTGCTCGACATCGGTGTCCACATGCTGGACGCGTGCCTCTACGTGCTAGGCAACTTCAACCCGGTCAGCGTTTCGGGAGCAACCTATACCCGCTTTGGTCAACGCGGCTTGGGCGATGGGTCTTGGGGACGTTCCGAGCGCGAACACGACGAGTTCGACGTGGATGACTTCGCCACGGCACTGATACGCCTGAACGACGGTACAACCCTCAGCCTCGACGCGGCTTGGGCGTTGCACCAACCTCAGGGTAACGAGATGGGCGTTTACCTCTATGGCGAAGACGCTGGCTTGTCCGTGTACGAAGACTTGCTATACCGAAACGGAGACAACGGCGAGTACTACCGTATCGAAGGGTCGAACATCGGCGAGTTGCGTTATCCGCACTGCAGTCGCGCGCATCATTTCGTCAACGTGCTGCTAGGTGAGGAGAAACCCGCTGTCACGACGGACGAGGCGCTCAGCATCCAACGTATTCTGGATGCGATTTATCTCAGTTCCGAGACCGGCGAGGAGGTGCGCCTATGACGCCTATCTCCGTTCAGCTCTATTCCCTGCGGGAAGCTTCGGCCATCGACTTCGACCATGTGCTCGCCTCAAACGAACTCAACTTCCAGGACTTCGACGGCG
>CBDTZM010000228.1:0-4410 GCA_965364915.1 uncultured Pseudomonadales bacterium
CACTTCGAAGAGCTGGGTCAGCTCATGAATCTCTGTCACGGCTATCTAAACGCGCTGCAACTTTCCACGCCGGAACTGGAAGAGCTGAATCATATCGCCCGGGCCAACGGTGCGCTTGGCGCGAAACTCACCGGCGGCGGCGGGGGCGGGTCAATGATTGCGCTGTGCCCGGACAACGCAGACCGCGTTGTCAACGCGATGGAAGCCGCGGGTTTCAAGACGCTGAACGTCACTGTCGGGTAGCACGACTAGTTAGGCGCTGAAGCTCGGCCGTTCGCTCAACGCTGCGTGCCAGCGGTTGATGTTCGGTAAGTCTGTCGGAATCTGAACCTTCACTGCCTTTGCAAAGTCGTACGCACAACAAAGCGTAATATCGGCAACGCTCAAGGCATCGCCTGCGAGGTACTCCGCTTCGCCAAGGCGTGCATCGAACACGGGCAACGCAAGGGCAGCGGTTTCTTGACTGATTTCTCCCCATTCCGGGCTGACCTTTTCACGATCTTTGAAAAAGCCGGAGATGTTGCGAAACGCCATGGCTACGTGCATGAGGAAGTTGATTTCGGCGCGGCGTCCCCACATCTCTATCTCGGCCGCCTCTTGTGGGGTACGGCCAAACAGGCAGGGGTCAGGATGCTCGCCTTCCAGGTACCGACATATTGCAACCGATTCCGCCAGGTGGGTCCCATCGTCTAGCTCTAGCACCGGAATACGACCGAACGGATTTATCTTGCGAAATTCTTCGCCCAGGTTCTCGCCGCCCCTCAAATCGACATTGACCCTTGAGACCTCGATATCCTTCTCGGCCAAGAAGATATCCACCCGACGGCCGTTCGGCGTGCCTTTCGCCCAGTACAACTGCATGCGCTACTCCCTTTCTAATCGAATGTGCGAGGTATCCGGTTGCGGCACGTTTTTAGGTGCCCGTTCTTCTAGTAGGGTGGCGCCTGGCTCCGCGAGATCGAACTCGACTTCATCGACGTCCACGGCCGGTTCCGGCGCGTCCTTCGGGTCACTCACCTGACTTCCAAGTTCCGCGACTTCGAAGTCGACTTCGATCTCAATCGCTTCTTCGGTATGCGCCTCGGACAGAGTTTCGCCAACATCGCTGACGGTGATGTGCGAAACATCCGGCGGGCTCGCCTCATTGGGTTGTGCAACTTGAGATTCCGTCTCATCGATGGCGAGATGCGCCGTGTCGATATCGGCCGCGGGCGTTTCGGCACGCTCTTCGGGTTTCAGCACATCCGCCCCAACCGGCAGTACGTCGATAGGGCTGGATGCTTCCGCCGGCGGTGTCGATTGGGTCGCTTGCGGCGTCGATTTGGCGTCTTGAGCGCCCACCTTCAACGCCCGCAACCGTGCACCGGCTTTCTTGAAGGTACCCTGAAGTTTGGCGGTCGTGGGAGCGTCGGCAGCTTTGGCGATGATGACCGCCTGCCCAGAGAATAACTGGTCGAGCTTTTCGCCCGTCAGCTTCAGTGCCGTGCCAAGACGTTTTTTGACGACAGCCGTATGCTGACCGTCGAGCGTCTCACCTCGAAAAACCAAGCGGTAGCGATCTTCCATGCGCGACATTGTAGCGCATTGCGTCGGGCACGCCTTCGGGTCAAGATCACATAAAGGGGGAATCAATATGGGCACACGTGCGCGCGTGGTGGTCTTGCCGCAAGATACCGCCACCCTTCGTATCGAAGAACTGGACTTACCGGACCCCGGACCCACACAAGTGGTTGTCAAACAATTCGCATCCGGTGTCTGTCATTCGCAACTTCATCAAATGCACCGACCTCGCAAATCACCCGTGGTGCTAGGCCACGAGTCGACCGGCGCCGTTCTGAAAGTCGGCGCTGAGGTTACGCACGTCAAAGAAGGCGACACCGTGCTGGTCACCTGGGTGCCGCGCAACGCGGCGGCCGCGGCGGCTCTGCCGGTACGGGCAGAGTTGTCGGTCAGCGACGGCACAGCACAATCCGAAAACGTGTTCACTTGGGCCGATCACACGCTTGCCGATCAGCAGTACATCGTTAAGGTCGATCCCAACATACAGACGGACGTCACCGCCATCATCGGCTGCGCCGTCATGACCGGCGCGGGTGCGGTGATCAATACGGCAAACGTGCAACCGGGCAAGAGCGTCGCCATCTTCGGCGTGGGCGGCGTTGGGTTGTCGGCCGTGGTGGGCGCCAAGGTAGCAGGCGCAGATCCCATCATCGCGATCGACCTCGACGATAGTAAGCTCGAGTTCGCCAAAAAATTCGGGGCAACGCATGGCATCAACGCGGCGAACGTTGACCCTGTCGAGGCGATTCACGCTCTGACCCCGCGCAGCGACGAGTTCAGCATTTTCAGAGCGCCGGTCTCCGGCGTCGATTTTGCCTTTGACTGCATCGGCATCAAACAGACGATGGAACAGATCCTACCCGCCTGCCGCGGCGGCCACTTTGGCGTATGCGACGGCGGCACCGCGGTGCTTGTCGGTGTGCCGACCACCGACGTGCAGTTGAGCGCTATCGACCTGTTGGTCAACGAAAAGCATTTCATCGGCAGTATCGGCGGGTCTTGCGCACCGGACCGCGACTTTCCGCGCTTTCTCGATTGGCAGGACGATGGCCACTTGGACTTGAACGCCATGGTGACGGCCCGCTATTCCATCGACCAAATCAACGAAGCCACGGATGCCTTGCAGAACGGTCGGATCAGCGGGCGCGCGATCCTGGAGTTCTGAAGGCAACGATGCTCATAAGCCACTTCATCGACAACGGCGACTTGCAATCGGCCTTTCTGGAAACTGGCAGCGGCTTCCCGTTCTTGCTCGTGCACGGCTTCACTGGCAGCAAGCTCGACTTTCAGGACCAACTGGAATGGTTTGAGGATGCGCGTCGCGTGATCGCCCTCGATCAACGCGGCCATGGCGAAAGTTCCAACCATCCGCCTTACCAACTCGACCAAATGGTGATCGACCTGGTCGGTTTTCTGAACGCATTGGACATCGAGACGTGCGATCTGCTCGGCCATTCGATGGGCGGCATGGTGGCTTTGCGGGCGGTATTGCAACATCCCGACCGATTCCGCTCGCTGATCCTGATGGATACGACGCCGCTACCCGTCAAACTCATGGACGAAGGCGCTTGGCAGACGCTAAAGGACCTGATCCAAAAAGAGGGTTGTCAGGCGATGCTGGAATCGATGCGCGGGCAATCGATAGCACCGGCGGTACAGCGCAGCATCGACTATCTGGGCGAATCCGAGCATTGGCGCCGCATACGGGTCAAGCTGACGCAGATGGACCCGGCCGCCTTCATCGACCTGGGCGGCGCGATGGAACACCAGGATTCGCTGGTCGAGCTTTTGCCCGAGATCGATTGTCCCGCCACCATCATCGTCGGCAAGCACGACCAACCTTTCGTAAAACCATCCAAGCTGATGGCAAACAAGATACCCAACGCAAATCTGCAGATCATCCCAAAGGCCGCGCATAGCCCGCAATACGAGAATCCGGAAGTCTGGAAACATGCGGTGCGCCAACACCTGGCCGGCCTATGAACGATAGCTACGACACAACGCGGTTCCGGTATCGCCTTGGCGCGCGCCTCGCTCACTACCCGACGTTGCTCCGCGAAATCGAAAAGCCCAAAGCCAGGGTGCGTCTCACGGTCGAACGATTCAGCGAACTGCAAGAGAAGCTGTACGCCGACAATCGGTATTCCTTACTCATCATCGTGCAAGGCATGGACACCGCCGGCAAAGACAGCACGATCAAACGCGTGACGAGCGGCGTCAATCCGCAAGGCTTTCAGGTCTTCAACTTCAAGCAACCCACTTACAACGACGTCGATCACAATTACCTTTGGCGCTACTGGCGCGCGATGCCGGAAAGGGGACGTATCGGTATCTTCAACCGCTCTTATTACGAAGAGGTGTTGGTCGTACGGGTACATCCCGAGATCCTGGAGGAACGCAAGTTACCCAACTTAGTCATCAACAACCGCTTCTGGCAATCGCGTTTCGACGATATCAGCGCGATGGAAAAGCACCTGGTGCAAAGCGGCACTCGCGTGATAAAGCTGTTTCTCAACGTCTCGAAGAACACGCAGAAAGCACGTCTGTTGAAACGCCTCGAGCGCCCGGACAAACACTGGAAGTTTGACCCGCGCGACATCGACGAACGCGCTCACTGGGACGAATACCAACACGCTTACCAGGAAGCGGTGTCGTTCACGCACACCGACGACGCGCCCTGGTACATCATCCCGGCAGACCACAAGTGGACGATGCGCGCCATCGTCGCGCAGATCATCAACGAGGAACTGTCGAAATTGAATCTCGACTTTCCGGAACCGAGCGAAGAGCAACTCGCAAAACTCGAGTGGGCGAAAAACGCGCTGCTAAAAGAAGACGAGGGCGCTTAAG
>CBDTZM010000229.1:0-4410 GCA_965364915.1 uncultured Pseudomonadales bacterium
CTCGGCGAGCCGGACCCGTCCGTCGTCTGAAACAGGTGATTCAGATTCTCGAAGACACGCGTTCGGGAGTCGGGATGGCGCATTTCGCGCTTGGCCAACGGTTCGTTCTGCGTGGCTAACACCTGCGTGTCTTTGCTTCCGTAGATCGCCAAGACCGGTATGTCGAGCCGCTTGAGATCTTCGATGGGGTCGTGTTGCAGAAAGTGGCGAAACCACGGGGTGGACACCGCCTGTAGCATCGCCTCGGCGTTGTCGACCCCCAGGGCCGCTTGCACGTCGGGTTCGAGATCCTTGGTTTTCTCGTCGACCAGTTGCAGTGCCTGTGCGAGGAACTCGCCGGCATCCAGGTCGCTCATCGCCAGATCGTATACGGCTCCATTGATATCGCTCAGCGTCGCGGCGTTAGCTGCACTGCCGCCGTTGGCCAAGAAGATGGCACGCGATTGCTCTTCGAGTATCTCTCGACCGCTCACCGACGTACCTGCCATGCGAATGGTCCAACTGACGTCCTCCGACTCGGTGGCCACGCGGTCCGCGACGCCCCCACCTTCGCTGTGCCCGATGAGACCGATCGAACCGATGTCATCGCGACCCTTCAGGAACGCCACTGCCCCCAGCACGTCCCGGGCAAAGTTATCCAGCGTCGCGTTCGACATATCCCCGGTGGACGCGGCAACCCCTCTGTCGTCGTAGCGCAACACCGCGATACCGTTGCGGGTGAGGTAGTCGGCTATCACCAGGAAGGGTTTGTGACCGACAATCGTCTCATCGCGATCTTGAGGTCCGGACCCGGTAATCATGATCGCTGCCGGAAACCGACTGCCAGTGGCAGGCAGCGTTAGCGTACCGGCCAACACCGCGTCATCTCCGGCACTCCCGAACGAAACAACCTCTTCGCGATAGGTAAAAGGCGGTTGCGGTGTTTGCGGGCGCACCATCGCCGATGCATCCTCGCCTGGTGCCGTGCGCGTCAACTCCAGCATGAACGTCGTGCCGCCTTGCGACCATTTGCCCTTCAATTCGCCATCGACCAACGTGCCTTCGTAGCTTGCGCCCAGGGCCGGCAACCCAAGCACCAAGTTAGTGCCGTCAAACGACAGCTCGCTGATGCCAATGCCCAACTGGCCCTGATCGGGACTATCCAGTTTTCCGATGATGCCGATGTTGGAGTCTTCGATGTGCACGACCAAGCGCAGCTTGGTGCCCCCTGCATCCAGAATGCCCTGCCAGGACCCGATAACGGGGGCAAAGTCACTCGCCTGCCGCTGCGCCTCACCCGTGTCGAAGGGCTCGAGGTTCAATTCGAGTGACAAGCCGCCTTGATGCCACTGGCCGTTGATGCGGGCATCCGTATAGGTACCCTCAAAGGTGGCCGACGGACTATCCAACGACACAACCACCCGCGTGCCGTCAAACGCCGCGCGACTAATGACCAAGCCCGTCGCGCCCTGATCGGGACTATCCAACGTACCGGTAAGTTCGCCGTCCACCGACTCAATGTGAAAAATCAGACGCAGATCCGCACCGGCGCTTAGCGTCCCGACCCAGGCGCCAACAATTTTTTCATGCTGGCTTGGATCCGATTGCACGTCATCCACGTTCACCTCCGGCCCGCACGCGACAAGTTGTGCGACAGCAGCCAGCGCTGCGATCTGGAAAATTGTTTGCACGTCGTCCATTCCTTTGTTTGTTGATCTCTAGGGTTTCTCGAACACTAGAAAATGTTGCTGAGGCAGAAAGCTCCCCGTCTCGACCCATCGAAAGCCAAGCGCGCGCATTTCTTTTTTCGCTTGGCGCGCGCTCATCTTGTGCAGCCGCTTGATCGGCACCGCTCGATCTTCCATCCGGTACTCGATGAGCACCATCCGCCCGCCGGATTTGAGCGCCGCAAACATCCCCTCCCCCATCTCCCGCGGATGCGAGAACTCATGATAGGCATCGACGATGAAGATGAGGTCGACCGTGTCCGGCGTCAACGCCGGATCCATTATCGTGCCCTTCACGGGTTCGACATTACTCACGCCGCCAGCGCGCTTTTTCTCATCGATGATCGAGAGCATCTCCGGCTGAATGTCGACGGCCAATACCTTACCTTCAGGCACACGTTCGGCGACCGCAAACGAAAAGTACCCCGTACCGGCACCGATGTCGGCCACGACACTGTTTGCTTGCAGCGGCAGGCGCTCGATCAAGAGATCGGTGCGTTCCTCGCGCTCGCGCCCCGGCCGTTCCAGCCACCCTGCGCCTAAGTGACCCATGACGTGAGAGATCTCGCGGCCCATGTAGATTTTGCCGGTGCCGTCGCGAGAAGGCGCGCGTTGTTCGTACACTTCTGATCGTGGGGCGGCAGGCGACTGCTCGTCCGCCGGACGCGACGCCGCAACCCCTTCAACGCTCAGAGCACCGGTGACACACAGCACCAACCATCCGAGCCGGTGATGCGCTGCAACGGTCACTCTGGCACTCCACCCGACCGATCGAGAATGCCGTCCATCTTCAAATTAGCGATCGTCGGCCCACCGCCGTCCATTGTGACAAGCGTTACATGGTCGAACGACATGGGGTTGCCAGCCCTCTGAGCACCTCCCGTGGTACCCAAGTTGATGTAATCGCGGCCGTGGCGGGTGGTATGAGAGTACGTATGCAGGTGACCGTTGAAATACGTGTACGGCCGGTCGGCCAAGGCACTCTCGATGGCCGCAAACTCCGCTTCGGCGTCGTTTCGCCACACGGGTTTATGCATGAACATAAACGTCCAATCGACGTCCGGATGATCGGCAATGGCGCGCAAGAAGTAGTCAGCCTGCGCCTTACCGATCGCGCCGGTCACCCGTTCGGGCATCTGATTGTAGGCCGATTCCCGTGCGCGCTCCGGTTGATCGGAACTCAATAATTCGATCACCTCGGCGCGTGCAAGATAGATCTCGCGCATGCGCTCTTCCGTGTAATCCTCAGAGTCGAGCATCAGGAACAACACGTTCTTGTACACCACGTGGTAGTAACGGGCGCCGTAGCGCTCGACCCACACCTCGCGCATCGTCGGGTTCGTCAGGTCGTGATTGCCGCCCACATAGAAGACGGGGGCGCTCGCCGCACTCGCTCGCGCATCGAAGCTCCGCCACTCTTCGGCGAGCTGGCCGCGATCCTCACTACCGCCATCGATCAGGTCGCCCACGCTGACGATGAGCTCGGGCCTGAGCAGCGACAACTGGCTTACCGCAGTCGCAAAGACACCCTCGCGCTCGCCGCCGTTCAGGTCCGAGAAGACGGCGAATGTGAACTTCTCCGCGGCATCATCGAAGGGCCTATCCGTCCACGGCACAGAGGTGCCGGTAAATTCGTGCGAAAACACCTGAGCTTGCTGCGCACACCCGCCCAGCCAGAGCACGGCGACGCTCACCATGAGCGACGTTCTAACGGTTCTTTTCATGGTCCACCTCTCCCCAGATGCCATCCTTCCAATCGAGCGTACCTTATCTCAGTCTAGCAGGTGGCACGCGGCGGTCTGTTGAATATCAATTATTGTTGATACAGGCGCTACCTCGCGACAAACGTCCATGCAATGCGGACAGCGTGGATGGAACCGGCAGCCGCTCGGAGGACGCAGTGCGGTTGCCACCTCGCCTTGCACCTGACCCGACGCCCGCGGCAAGGCTGGATCGGGTCGCGGTACGGCGGCCAACAGGGCTTGCGTGTACGGGTGGCGCGGCGCGTCGAACAACGCGCCCGTCGCACCCCGCTCGACAATCTCGCCAAGGTACATCACCGCAACGCGATCCGCCGCATGCTCGACCAACGCGAGATCGTGCGCGATCAGCAGATAGGTGAGCCCCAGCTCGGTCTGCAGGTCCTGCAGCAAGTTCAGCATCTGCGCACGAATCGACACATCGAGCGCCGAGATCGGTTCATCCAGCACCACCAGATCCGGTTCGAGAATCAGCGCCCGCGCAATCGCGATGCGCTGACGCTGCCCGCCCGAAAACTCGTGCGGATAGAGATCGGCGGACGTCTCAGGTAAGCCCACGAGCGATAGCGCGCGGTCGATTTTCGGGGCGATTTCCTGTTTCGAAACGCGGTGCGCCTTTAGCGGTTCGGCCAGAATGGTTCGCACTTTCAGCCGCGGATTGAGCGAACTGTACGGGTCCTGAAACACCACCTGCACACGTGCCCGATACGACTTGGCGGCGCGGCCCTGCAAGGTGCCGATGTCTTGGCCGTCGAAGAGAATGCGGCCGGAGGTCAGCGGGTGCAGCCCCAGAATCAGCCGAGCCAGCGTGCTCTTGCCGCAGCCGGACTCACCGACCAGGGCAAAGGTCTCGCCGGCCGCAATCTCGAGGGTCACCCCATCGACCGCACGCACGACGCCACCGCGCGTCGGAAAGTGGCAGGCTACGTTCTCGAGTGCCAGTA
>CBDTZM010000230.1:0-4397 GCA_965364915.1 uncultured Pseudomonadales bacterium
AGCCAATGCCGGTGAATGCTTGGATGACCTCTGATGGTAGAGCGGTCCCAAAGCCCTGCGCGAGGGTGGCGAGCGGTGCGTCGCCAAACTCTGCACCGAGATGGTCGCTCGTCATCTCCTGGACGCTTTCTTCACTGAGAATTCGCACGCCGTCCAGTTCGCCGCCATTGAGCAACATTTGCGCGAAACGCAGGTAATCGGCCGCGGTTCCGACCATGCCGCCGCCACCGGAATCCTGACTTGGGACCTTCAGATATCGACTTTCGGCGGGATCGTCGGATAAGACCATGCCGCCCGTCTGTGGGTTCGGCGCATAGTTGGCGGCGAAACGCGCTACCTTCTCTTTGGGTACCTGAAAGCCCGAGTCGGTCATGCCAAGCGGCGCAAAGATGCGCTGCTGCAGAAAATCGCCGTAGCGTTGGCCGGAGACCACTTCAACTACGCGGCCCAGAACATCCATGGCAATGCTGTAGTTCCACTGGGTGCCCGGCTGCGCCAACAGCGGCTGTGCCGCGGCCTTCTTGGCAAATTCCTCTAGCGTCAGGCCATCACCGTCCACCCCACCTGCCGTATACAGTTTTGCCACTGGGTTGCCGAAGAATCCGTAGGTTAAGCCCGATGTGTGCGTCAACAGATGTTCGATGGTGATGGGTTTGTCGGCGGGAACGGTGCTGGACGCGCCGGCTTCGTTCTGGACGAAGACTTGCATCTCCGCGAATTCGGGGATGTATTTCGAGAGCGGATCTGCGACGGCAATCTTGCCTTCCTGCACCAGAATCATGACGGCCGCACCCGTGACCGGCTTGGTCATCGAGTACATCCGAAAAATCGTGTCGGGGCGCATGGCTTTCTCGCGCTCGACATCCATGCTGCCAAAAGCTTCGAAATGAACAACTTTGCCTTTTCGCGCGACCACCGTGACGAAACCCGGCACCTTGTGCTCGTCGATCAGAGGTTGCAGATTGGTTTTGATCGCCCCGAGCTTTTCAGTAGACATGCCCAGGGATTCGGGTTGTGCCATGGGTAGGCCGTAGTTGTCGTTCGAAAAGGCCGGTGCTGACATCAAAAGTGACACCGATAGTGCCAACACGGTGCTCAACTGTGTCCTGTTCGTGTTCATGCGTAGATTCTCTCTTCCCGTTTAAGTTTGTGTGCCAGATTGAAGATGGCTATCAGTGTATTGGTGAGATCTAGTCGTCGGCGCCCGAGTAAACGAACTGTATCCAGGCATTTGCAGGTATGAATCCGCCCTTGCCCACAGCTTCGTACTTTTCCGGCAGCCCGGCACTCTGAATTTCCTCCAGTGTCTTCCCGGCGCGCTTCTCGCCTTCGATGTACGCGATCGTCTCGGCCACGACATCGTGAAACCACTGCATATCCGCTTTGCGCGCGAGCGGCCCGTGCCCGGGGATGATCTGGGTCTCGTCGTCGACGATTGTAAGCAGCTTGGCGATGTTGTTGCGCAGGCCGGTTGCGCTGCCGCCAACGTCTTGATCGATGTAGGGGAAACCCCCGATGTTCACGTACTGATCACCGGTGTGGATGATGTTGGATCCGCGAAAGAAGATGACCGAGTCACCGTCGGTGTGCGAGGGGTCGGGGAAGTGGATGACGTCGACGTCTTCGCCGTTCCAATGAAAGGTGAGGCTCTCGTTGAAGGTGATGACCGGCAGAGCGGCGCTCGGTCTGGTCCCCTCGATGAACCGCGCGCCGGCCTCTCTGCCTTCTTGAAGGCGCTTACGCACATTGCGGTGCGCAACGATGGTCGCCTCCTCGCCAAACGCTTCGTTGCCGCCGGCGTGATCGAAGTGGTAGTGGGTGTTGATCACGAACGCGATCTTGCCCCCGTCGATCTTTGCGATCGCCGCTTTGATCTTTGGGGTGATTGGCATCATCTGGTCGTCGACCAGGATTATGCCGTCTTCGCCGACCGAGCCCGCCAGATTACCGGCCATGGGCGGCTCGGCCTCCAGCAGGTAGATGTGCTCGTTGAGCTTGGTGGTCTTTAGCTCAACGGCCGACAGCTCCTGGGTTAACCCGGTGACCGGAATTGCGGCCATGAGAACGGTCGCCGCGATCATGGCTTCAGTTCGGTATTTACCGCTAACAAGGTGCTTCACTTTCGTCGATCTCCTGTTGTTTGGCCGTCGACGAAATCGCCCATCAGCTCTCTCGCGAGTCTACACCGAAAGGGCGACCGTCGAGCAGGTGGGCGATGTCGACAGAATTTACTATCCCGTATACTCGCCGGGTCGATGCAGGAGACGACCATGGAATGGTTGATGGACGGGGTGCGGTTGACGCATGTCACCGCCGGTTTTATCGGCCTAACGGCCTTTTGGGTACCGATCTTTACGCGAAAGGGTGCGTCTCACTGCAGCTTTGGGACTTGGGCTTGGACGGGTGGGTCGCCGTCGTCCCGTGGGTGGCACCGGCCATGGTCGGCGTTCCGGCCACCTTCATCTGGGTGCGACACTATCAGAAGAAGTTCGGCGAGGTAACGGCTCAACCAGCGGATTAACATTCACTTGGGGTGAAGGGAGGACGCTCATGGCCTGGAGTTTAGAGAATCTAACAACACAAGACGGCCGCACGGTCGTCATCACCGGCGGCAATAGCGGTATCGGATATGAGGCGGCCAAGGCGCTTAGCAGCAAGGGTGCGCGGGTCATCCTGGCTTGCCGAGATGCCGCCAAGGCGCGAGACGCGGCCGACCAAATCACGGCGGGCAACGATGCGGCGAACGTGGAAGTCGTCGTACTCGACCTTGCGTCGTTGAAGTCGATCCGCGCCTGTGCGGATGAACTGCGCGCACGCTACGAACGCGTGGATGTGCTCATCAACAACGCCGGCGTCATGGCGATACCGCGCCGCGATACCGAAGACGGGTTCGAGATGCAGCTTGGTACCAATCACCTAGGACACTTTGCGCTGACCGCGTTGTTGTTTCCCCTGTTGCGAGAGGCAACTGGTGCACGTGTCGTTACGGTATCGAGTCTTGCGCACCACTTTGGGCTGATCAATTTTCTCAACTTACACGGTCGCATGTTCTACGAACCGTTCATGGCTTACGGACAAAGCAAGCTTGCGAACTTGCTGTTTACCTACGAGCTCGATCGCCGCCTGCGCGCGGCCAACGTCGATGTCGTCTCGACCGCCTGTCACCCGGGGATTGCCTCGACCAACCTCGGCTATGCTTCTCCGCGCATGCAGGGTTCCCCCTTGGGCGAGATGTTAGTGCAGCTTTATACGTCGATCGTCGCGCAGCCTGCTGCAGAGGGTGCTTTGCCCACGCTGTATGCTGGGTTTGCCGAGGAAGCGCAAGGCGGCGACTACATCGGTCCGAATGGATTGGGCGAGATGCGCGGTAACCCGCACAAGATTTCATCATCCTTCATGTCGCAATCGCAACTCATTGCACGGCAATTGTGGACAGTTTCGGAAGAAGCGACCGATATCCAGTTCGCTATCTAGGTTCTCCCAGCTTAGAGCGCTATTGCGAAGGTCGGTTGCAATGGGAAAGAACAATTAGGCAGTCGTACATTGTTGAAATGGATTAAACGGATCGGTTTCGGGATTCTCGCTCCGATAATTGGCATTCTAGTAATTGGAGTGGCTTTCGAGCAGTGGTCAAGACGAAGTGCAGCCCTTAGCTTTTTGCCACCGGGTGAAATGATTGAATTTGGTGGCGCCCTTTCGCATCTCCAATGCCTAGGAGAGGGAAGCCCAACGGTTATCTTAGAAGCTGGAGGGGGCGGTGGCTCGCAGGACTGGGTTACGGTGCAACCAGCCCTTGCGGCGATAACTCGCGTCTGTTCCTACGATAGGGCCGGTCACTTGTGGAGCGAAGAGCGGAGCGGCCCAAGAGATGCCGAAAAAATTACCAGTGAGCTCCATTCGCTCCTCGAAGCCTCATCCGAGACTGCTCCCTTTGTCATGGTTGGCCACTCAGTAGGCGGCCTATTTTCAATGGTGTTTTCGCAACGCTACAAGAATGATGTTGTCGGGTTGGTCCTCGTTGATCCCATGCCCCCCGATGCATACGAACATGTACCGGAGATTTTACCTCCAGAGCTTCCCCCTGCTGCAGCAATCGTCGCCGAAACTGTCGCCGGCGTTGGCATCTTAAGACTCTCATGGGGTTTGTTGTCCGATGGAGCACCACAACAGGTTCAGGAGATAAGGCCGGCGCTATACCCCCAGTCCACCAAAGGATTTTCCGGAGTAACGTTGGCTTTACGAGAGTCGTTGAGGCAGGCCGGTGAAGTGGACCAATTTGGCGATCTACCGATGGTAGTTTTGAGTTCTTCTGAAATGCGTAGGGGCGGTCTTTTCGAAGAAGAAGCGAATCGGATAAACAAAGTGATCCTGACGCTACATGCTGAACTGGCCGGTCT
>CBDTZM010000231.1:0-4388 GCA_965364915.1 uncultured Pseudomonadales bacterium
GTGAACACATCTTCCAACGCACGTTGTGGAAACGACGTCGCGGCATCTGATCCATCGTAGCGAACCTCGCGCCCCGACAGGCACTCGCTGATCGCTATCTTGAGCGGCGGCAGCGGACGATCAGGAAAATCACGCACGGGTGGCAAGGAATTCCCATACGTTATCTGCCCCGACCGTGCAGATGTGTCTACCCAGACGAGCCTGCCAGTACACCTCGTTACCGTACTCTTCGCGCCATGCCCACAACCGGCGCGTGAAATGATGTAGCTCGTGTTCGTACGTGAAACCCATGGCGCCATGCACCTGGTGAACCGCCTCGGCAACGATGCCGATCGCTTCACCTGTCCGTGCCTTGGCGGCCGCGACCTCCAGCGCAAACTCGGGGTCTCCAATGGCCTCTACCGCAGCGTCGGCCGATCGAACCACGGCTGCCACCTCCGCTGCTACGACGGCCAAGGTGTGCTGAATAGCCTGAAACTTGGAGATCGCTCGGCCAAACTGCTCCCGATCGGTCGCATACTGCACACTCAGATCGAGTACGCGTTGCAACGCACCTGCCGCTAGAGCGACCCGTGAGAGGGCCATGAGTTCATAGACGGGTTCGGCAACATCGACCGATTGCGACTGCACGCCAACCAGCGCATCCCGGGATTCGCCGGCCAAATTGGAACCTCGTCGAATAGCGCCTCCACTCACCTCCATGAGTTCGTTGTTCGACGTAACGGCAACGCAACGTGACACTTGCCGGCCCCACGGCACGCCACCCACTTGACCGTCGTGCAGCTGTCCCACGCCAATCAGCGCATCGCCGTCATCGTTCAACCACCGACTAGCCAGCAACGACTCTGCAAGCGGTAGAGGTAGGGCGTACCGGCCGGCGGTTTTCAAGAGGGCGAAAACGTCCGCCAGCTCTGCGCCGCTGCCCGGCAATGCGAGCAGGTGGAAGCCGTTGTCACGTACCAGTGCCCACAAGCCTTCAGGAAACTTGCCGGCTTCTGCTGCATCCAACACCGACTTGTCACAGTGGTCAGCGAATATCTTTTCGGCACTATCCAGGACAAGTTGCTGTGTGTCGGACATTAGTGTGCTAGCGCAAACCCAACCCGCGGGCGATGACGCCGCGCAATATCTCTCGCGTGCCACCGCGCAGGGTAAACGAAGGGGATAGCAGCAGCGTATCTCGGTAGGCCTCCTGGAAGGCTGCAAAGCGTGCTTCGGGATATGCACTCGTACCGCCTGATCCAGCTAGCGCCAGGCGCGCAATCTCCGGCAGCAGCTTCTCGAAATTATTGCCGAGCTCCTTCACCAATGCAGCTTCCACATTCGGAGCCTTACCGTTCTCCAACATGCTCGCCACTGACATGGACATCCTTCTCAGGGTCTTCAAATGCGCGGCAATGCGTCCCACTGCAGCGGCCTCGACCGGGCTCGGTTCTGTCTCTACCAACCGTACGAACTCGACAAACACTCTAAACGCCGACAAGAAACGTTCGGGGCCGCTGCGCTCATAGCCAAGTTCCGAAGTGACCTGCTCCCAACCGTTGCCGGGTTCTCCCACAACATCACCATCGGCGACAAAAGCGTCATCGAACACCACTTCGTTGAAGTCTTCGCTGCCGGCCATATTCATGATCGGGCGCACAGCCACGCCATCGGCCTTGAGATCGACAATGAACTGTGACAGACCGGCATGTCGATTCTCGGATGGCCGTTCGGTACGCACCAAGGCGATCATGTAATGATTCATGTGGGCACCCGTTGTCCACAACTTGGTACCGTTGACCCGCCAACCGCCCGCGACGGGAACGGCCGTGGTTTGCACAGACGCCAGGTCGGAACCGGTGTTGGGTTCACTCATGCCGATGGAGAAGAAGCTCTCGCCTTTGACCATATCCGGCAGGTACTTGTGCCGTTGCGCTGCCGAACCAAACGCCAAAAGCAGCGGACCGCTTTGCCGGTCGGCAATCCAATGTGCGCTCACCGGCGCCCCAGCTGCCAACAACTCCTCGGTGACGACGTAGCGTTCGAAAAAGCTCCGTTCCGCGCCGCCATAAGCTTTCGGCCAAGTCATACCGATCCAGCCCTTAGCGCCCAGTTTTCGAGAGAACTCGGCGTTATGACCTGTCGTAAAGTCGGAATTGGGGCGCCCGAGATCGCCGCATTCACGGATGAAAGAACGCACCTCGCGTCGCAATTCATCCGTGTTGTCGGGCAGGCTCACCCGATCAAACTGCAGCATCAATAACGCCCCCACTTCTGTGACAGAAAGCAGTGACAGAAAATATCACGTATCGCCCCCGTGCGGACCATGACTTACACTAGCAGGCAAACAATCCACCCACGGCAAAAAAGATGTCTACCAACCCATCCTACCTCGGCCTTTTGAACGCCATCGCCGTCGGTGAGGGTAGAGGCTACAGCCTGCTCTCATCCTGGAGTCGTGCATCAACCAACGATGAACTCAAGCGCGTACTCGACTTCGTCGCGATTCGCGAACAAGAGCATTGCGCCGCGTTCACCAAACGCATATGCGAACTCGGATTTACGGTCAGAGCAAACACAAGCGCGACATTTGATGAGCACCTTGCGTTGGCCGGGTCGAAAAGCTCCGATCAGGAAAAATTCGAAACCATCCTCGGCTATGGCAACGGCGAACCAGCTTCCGAAGATCCGTTGTCCAATCTATTCGACAACGCAACCATCGACGTGCAAACGGGCACGCTCCTGGGGCGGTTCATTGCCGAGGAACGCGATAGTGGTCGCCGTCTGCGAGCGCAATACGAAGTGCTCGACGGCGCTGCGCCGGATGCCGAGCTCAACGATATCGCCGAGCGGCTGGATCGACTCACCGACACGATCGAAGAGCTGAAACAAATGCGTCAAGCCTAGTGGCCAAACCTAATGGCAGGTAAATCCTTGCCCTCCGAGCGGCTCCTCGCCCTTTTCGAACCGGTATTCAACGACATCGTTGATCGCTCCACCGTTACCGACAAG
Organism: uncultured Pseudomonadales bacterium; assembly: GCA_965364915.1. Lineage (GTDB taxonomy): Bacteria > Pseudomonadota > Gammaproteobacteria > Pseudomonadales > Azotimanducaceae > Azophilus. Next base: position 2,995 of record CBDTZM010000231.1, read on the forward strand.
TTTGTCGACCGCAATCTCTACCAGATCTGCGTGGCAACCTTATGGGCGAACGTGGTGCTCAACCCGGAAGACGTCGGCATTTCGGAACATGACCTAGAATCGTTGTTCGAAGTGGTCAATGCGGAGGTAACCGGAGTGTTGGGTTCAGAAAACAATCTGAAATCGTGCTTTCGTTTCATCAACGGCAAGTTGGGAGAAACGGCGATGAAAGAAGCCCAGCTCACCAAGAATCACAAAGACCTGCTGCTATATTTCAGTTCGATGATGCTCGACCCGGAAGGGCATCGCCAATGGATGGCCGACGTACGAGAAAACTTGGACAAGACAGGACACTAGCGATCTACGAACCAATCACGTTGACCAACACTTCCCTTGGCCCGGGCCGATGCCGATGTTCCCAAAGAAAGACACCCTGCCACGCTCCCAACGCCAATCGTCCTTCTAACAGGGGTATGGACAAGCTCGTCGCGGTCAACGCGGACTTGATGTGCGCCGGCATATCGTCGGGGCCTTCGACGGTGTGCGTGTAAAGCTCATCGTTTTCCGGCACGAGGCGGTTCAACCACGCCTCTAGGTCTCGCCTTGCGGATGGGTCCGCATTTTCCTGAACAAGCAGGCTCGCCGACGTATGGCGGATAAATAGTGTGACCAATCCCTCATTTTTTCCGGAACTCCGTACTAATTCGGCGACTTTGTGCGTGATGTCATAGAGCCCTTGCCGGTCCGCAGATAACGTCAAACTGAAGTTCATGGACGACGACCTACTGTGGTGGCTAGGTTAAAAGAATACCGCACAATCATGTGCGTGGCGGAGCAGTACCCAGGTATGGGTATGTAGCGATGGACGCCAAGGAAATCGCGCTGCTACTCGCCGCGGCAGTTGCCGTTGCACTCGGTGCCTATATTGACACCGAGCTAGGCGGTGTGGCCGTGGCGATGCCTTTCTATCTAATGGCCCTCTTGGTCGTCAACTTCAACGGTCGACGTGGTATCACCTTGTTGACCGCCATCACGGTTTCGGTTTTCACGCTCGGCCCACCATTCCTGACCGTCAATGACATCGCACCCCTACGTGTGATGTGGCTCAGTTGCATTTGGCTCGCCACGGCAATTCTCATCTGGGATCCCCGGCGCAGCCATCTGGCGATCGAACAGCTTCGCGAGGCGTTCGCTCAGGCTCCAACCGGATTTGCGCTATTGGACCTCGACGGGCGCGTCGTCATGGCCAATACGACGCTCGCAGAGATCATCGGCCGAAGCGGTGAAAAGCTAAAAGGGCAAGCGTTGCGCGCACTCGTCGGTGCCGAGGTTTGGCAAGCGATCGTCGATGAGTTCGATGTATTGAGCAGCGGCGAGTCGCTGGAAATCGAGTACACGATGGAACGCCCCGATGG
>CBDTZM010000232.1:0-4384 GCA_965364915.1 uncultured Pseudomonadales bacterium
GCGTCAATGCTTTGCCGCCGTTGGCCGTGAATGTTGCGCGGCCGCGCACGCCGATCTCTTCCAACGTCTCCAGGTTATCGGCGATGAACGCCGGGCAGGCCACGGCCAGGCGTCTGACGCCTTGGGCCGGTAGTTCGGCGAGTACCTGGTCGGTGTAGGGTGTCAGCCAAGGCAGGCGCCCGAGGCGTGACTGAAAACACACCGTATAGCGCGATGGATCGATATCCAGTCGCTGGGTCAACTTGACCGCCGTTTCGAAGCACTGATGTCGATAACAGGTCGCATGCGCGGGCGATGTCGTTTGACAGCACTCGGGAAACTGCAAACAGTGGGCACCGGTAGGGTCTGCATCGGTCAAGTGTCGTTCCGGCAACCCGTGGTAGCTCAACAGGAGATGATCCCAGGTCTCAGGGAGGTGTTCCTCGAGCAGGTGCGCTTGGCAGTCGATGTAGTCCGGGGCTGCGTAAAAGGGCGGCAGCACCTCGAGGCGCGTATCGTCGTGCAAGGCTTTAGTGACCGCCTCGATGATCGTTGTGCGAGTGGAATCGGCGTGTTGCGCGAAGAGCGGAATCAACAGCAACTCGCGAACGCCGGCGCGATGAAGATCGGCTACGGCACTTTCGATACTGGGTTCGCCGTAGCGCATGGCGATGGCCAGCGGTATCGATAGTTTTGCGCCTACGGCATCGCCAAGCGATTGTGTATGAACCAATAACGGCGAGCCTCGATCCGTCCAGATCTTGGTATAGGCTTTAGCACTGCGAGCGGGACGCAACGGCAATATAAAACACGAAACGATGATCCGCCGGACGGCCCACGGCACGTTGAGAACGTGCCGGTCCATCAGAAACTCGTTCAGATAACGACGCACGTCGGTGATCGAAGTGGATGCTGGTGTGCCCAGATTGACGAGCAAGATACCGCGGGACAACCGTAATCCTTGGGAAGGTAAGCGTTATAGGATAGTATCCGCGGCCCTCGAGAATGTCATGGTTGGGCTTACGTCATAGTGTCTGACGCCATCGTCATCGTCGATTACGACGCTGGAAATCTTCGCAGCGTGCAACGTGCCTGCGCGGAGGTTGGCGTTGCCGCCGCGATCAGCAACGAACCGGGCCGCGTGCGCGACGCCGAACGGGTGATATTTCCTGGCGTGGGAGCGGCCGGCAGCGCCATGCGTAGCCTGATCAAGGCGGGGCTCGATATGGCGCTCAAGGACTGCATTGCCGGCGGCACGCCTGTGCTCGGTATCTGTTTGGGATTGCAGATATCCCTCGACTACTCGGAAGAGAACGACACGCCCACGCTTGGCTTGATTCCGGGACGTGTGCAGCGGTTCCAATTCGATCGTCCCGAGTTGAAGGTTCCACACATGGGTTGGAACGAGGTTCGTCCGGTTAGTACACATCCGTTGCTGACGGGCATCGAACCGGGCGATGAGTTTTATTTCGTACACGGGTACTACCCCGCGCCCGAAGATCAGCGACAGGTTTTTGCCGTTACCGACTACGAGCACGAGTTTGCAGTTGCGGTGGGCAAGGACAACTATTTTGCCACCCAGTTTCATCCGGAGAAGAGCGGGCGCGTAGGTCTGCGTCTCATTGAACAGTTTGCCCGGTGGGATGGCGCATGCTGAGCAAGCGGTTGATCGCCTGTCTGGACGTTCGCGATGGCAAACTCGCCAAGAGCATCAAGTTCGTCGATACCAAGGACATTGGCGATCCGGTTCTGAAAGCGCGCGAATACTATGCCGACGGTCTTGATGAGTTAGTGTTCTACGACATCACCGCCTCGAGCGACAACCGCTCGATCATGCTGGATGTCGTCGAAGCGGTGGCGCGCGAAGTCTTCATTCCGTTGTCTGTGGGTGGCGGCGTGCGCTCGGTGGCGGACGCGACCGATTTGCGACTGGCCGGCGCTGAGAAAATCAACGTCAACTCTGCCGCGGTGCAACGCCCGCAATTGATTACCGAGTGTGCTGACGCGATCGGCAATCAGAACGTGGTTTTGTCGATGGACATACGCGCTGCTTCAGGCGCACTGCCTTCGGGTTTCGAGATCGTCATCAACGGCGGGCGCAAACCCATGGGTATCGATGCGTTGGCGTGGGCGCTTGAAGGCGAACGTCTCGGCGCCGGCGAGTTGGTGGTCAATTCCATCGACGCGGACGGCACGCGCGAGGGCTACGCGCTGCAATTGACGGCGATGATCGCCGCAGCGGTGCGCATTCCGGTCATCGCTTCGGGTGGCGCCGGTAAGCCACAACACTTGGTGGACGTGCTGACGACGGGCAAGGCAGATGCGGCGTTAGTCGCGTCCATGGTGCACTACGGAGACTTTTCCGTGAGCGAATTGAAACGTTACGTGCATGATCGTGGCGTGAAAATGCGCATGTCTTGGTAAACGTGTCTTGTAAACGTGTCTTGTAAACAAGACTTGGTAAACAAAGAGGGAGGTGCGCATGAAAGCGATCCAACATGACGGCGGCAAACTACAATGGGCTGATGCGCCCGAACCCGAGGTCGGCGTCGGCGAAGTCAAGATCGATGTGGCCGCCAGCGCGGTCAACCGCGCCGATCTCATGCAAGCACAGGGGGCCTATCCACCGCCCCCGGGGGCTAGCCCGATACTCGGACTCGAGTGTTCGGGTGTGGTGTCCGAAGTCGGTGAAGGTGTCGAGCGGGTAACGCCCGGAGATGCAGTGTGTGCACTGCTCGCCGGTGGCGGGTATGCAGAACGCGTGGTGGCACCTGCAGGACAGGTGGTCAAGATTCCCGACGGAGTGTCTGTGGTCGAAGGTGCGGCATTGCCCGAGGTTTTCGCGACGGCGTATCTCAACCTCTACCAAGAAGCCCAGTTGGCCAAGGGTGAGCGAGTGCTCCTGCATGCTGGTGCGAGCGGGGTCGGAACCGCCGCCATACAGATGTGCCGCGAGTCAAACAACCCGTGCTTCGTTACCGTGGGTAGTCAAGACAAGATTCAGCGCTGCGTGCGGCTCGGCGCCGCCGACGGCAGCGACCGCCACGCCGAATCGTTCCAACAGCGCGTCGACAAGTGGACCGACGGCGAAGGTTTCGACGTGATCCTCGATCCGGTGGGTGCCCAATACCTCGAAGACAATCTTACCAGCCTGAAGTTGGACGGCCGGTTGGTGCTGATCGGGCTAATGGGCGGCATGCAGACTGAGATCAACTTGGGCGTCATGTTGATGAAACGCTTGCGCGTGATCGGCTCGACGCTGCGCGCGCGCAGCATTGCCGCCAAGGCCCAGGTGATGGACGGGCTGCAGCGCGATGTCTGGCCAAAGTTCGCCGACGGGACGATTCAGCCCGTCGTCGACGAGATCGTGCCGATGGCAGACGCGCAGCGGGCCCACGAGCTGATCGCCGCTAACGAGACCTTTGGCAAGGTATTGTTGCAGCTATGATCTGCGACGTTAGGTCGTCAGCCAGCCGAATTGTTGCGGTTTGCGACCGGCTCGATGGTGTATTCGCACGTTGACCAGTGCCGGGCCGTCAAATGCCATCGCCTCGTCCAACGCGCCGCGCAGGTCAGCCGGATCATCCACATAGAACCCGCGTCCGCCCAGTGCCTCCATGATGCCTTCGTAGTGAGCGCCGGGTGTCAGGGCGCCGGGTGGAATGGGTTTGTCGGTCGGCAGCGTTTCGTTCCCGACGCCGATCCCGCCGTTGTTCAATACGACGATCTTGATCGGTAGGTTGTAGCGGCACGCCGTTTCCACTTCCATACCCGAGAAGCCGAACGCGCTGTCACCCTGTACCGCGACGATTGGGCGGTCGGGGTGTACCACCGCAGCGGCGATCGTGAAGCCCATACCGATCCCCATGGTGCCGTAGCTACCGGCATCCAAGCGGTGTCTGGCCGCGCGGTTTTGCATCTGTGTGCGCCCTATATCCATGGTATTGGCGCCTTCGCCGATCACGATGGCGTCGTCAGGTAGCCAGTCGTCGATGTCTCGATACGCGCGGTAGTAGTTCATGGGCGCGGCGTCGTCGTCCATCATGGATGCGACGGCTTCCAGGTTGTCCTGTGCTTTTGCTCTGAGGGTGGTGCGCCACTCGGCGTCTGCGGGATAGAACCATTGGCGGTTGTCCAGGGCTTGATTGAGTTGCCGTGCGATCGCCTTGCCGTCCCCCACCAATGCAACCTCGGCAGGTACGTTGGTGCCTATCTGTTCGGGCGAGACGTCGAGTTGAATGACCCTGACGCCCGGCGCGAAACGCGGCGGTAGGCCGTAGTGCATGATCCAGTTGAGCCGCGCGCCCATCAAGAACACCAGATCGGCCTCTTTGAGCGCGGTGCTGCGCGCCGCTCCGACGGACAGCGGGTCGTCGTCGGGCAGTACGCCCTTGCCCATGGGCGA
>CBDTZM010000233.1:0-4380 GCA_965364915.1 uncultured Pseudomonadales bacterium
GTTCCCGGAACCATCTCGTTGCGGATGCGGATGTTGGCGAACGTGCCGCGCATCATCACCTCGTGATTGCCGCGCCGTGAGCCGTAGGAATTAAAGTCGACGACATTGACGCCGTGCTGCTGCAGATATTGACCCGCGGGGCTGTCCGCCTGGATCGCGCCTGCGGGTGAGATGTGATCGGTCGTCACCGAATCCCCCATCAGCGCGAGAATGCGCGCGCCCGACACCGTGACCGGTTGGTCGAGATCGTCACCCACCGAGAAGAACGGCGGCTGTTTGATGTACGTCGAGTTCTCCCACCCGTACGTACTCGAGTCAGGGATGTCGATGGCGCGCCAGGCTTCGGGACCGGTAAACACATCTGCGTATTGGCGGTCGAACATATCTGCCGATACCTCGGCCACTGCATCGGCAACCTCCTGATTGCTCGGCCAAATGTCGCGTAGGTACACATCATCGCCGTTGCTGTCTTGGCCGATGGCGTCGGTCGACAAATCGATGCGGGTCGTTCCCGCGAGCGCGTAGGCAACGACCAGCGGCGGGGACGCAAGCCAGTTGGTACGCACTTCCTGATGCACGCGGCCCTCGAAATTGCGGTTGCCCGACAGCACCGAGGCCACGACCAAGTCGCCATCGGTGATGGCACTCGAGATCGCTTCCGGCAGCGGACCGGAGTTGCCGATACAGGTCGTGCAACCATAGCCGACCAGATTGAAACCGAGCTTGTCGAGCTCGTCCTGCAGGCGGGTTTTCTCCAAATATTCGGTCACGACCTTCGACCCTGGCGCCAACGAGGTTTTCACCCAAGGCTGTACCTCGAGACCCCGCTCGGACGCCTTCTGCGCGACAAGACCCGCACCTAGCATGACCGCGGGATTCGACGTGTTGGTGCAGGACGTGATCGCGGCAATGACCACGTCGCCATGACCCAACGTGTAGTCGGTACCGGCAACCGGTATCTGCACGTCCTTGCTGTCGGCGCGGCCTTGCAGGTCCAGCGCCTCATCGAACGCCTTGCCCATATCCGTCATCGCGACACGATCTTGAGGACGCTTGGGGCCCGCCAGGCTCGGCACCACGGTTTCCAGCTCGAGGCCCAACGTGTCGGTATAGGTGGCGTCTGAATCGTTATTGCCGCGCCACATACCCTGGGCTTTCATGTAGGCCTCCACCAACGCTACGGTTTCCGGCGGTCGATCGGAGAGCCGCAGATAGTTGATGGTTTCATCGTCGATTGGGAAGAAGCCGCAAGTCGCACCGTATTCGGGCGCCATGTTGGCGATGGTCGCTCGGTCGGCAAGCGGCAGCTGATCGAGACCGTCGCCGAAGAACTCGACGAACTTGCCGACCACACCTTGCGCGCGGAGCAACTCGACGACCCGCAACACCAAGTCGGTCGCGGTGATGCCTTCGGCCAACTGGCCGGACAGTTTGAATCCGACGACGTCGGGAATGAGCATCGATATGGGTTGTCCCAGCATCGCGGCTTCGGCTTCGATACCACCGACACCCCACCCCAACACGCCGAGCCCATTGATCATGGTCGTATGACTATCGGTACCAACCAGCGTATCCGGATAGGCGACGGTGCGCCCATCCACGTCTTTGGTCCATACGGCCTTCGCGAGATATTCCAGGTTGACCTGGTGACAAATACCGGTGCCTGGCGGCACCACGCGAAAGTTGTCGAACGCGGTCTGGCCCCAACGCAGAAACCGGTAGCGTTCTTGGTTGCGCGCCATCTCGATCTCGACGTTCTCCTCAAACGCTGCAGCATTACCGAACTTGTCCACCATGACCGAGTGGTCGATGACGAGATCCACCGGAGATAGCGGATTGATGATATTCGGATCATGACCCGCAGCAACGACGGCACTGCGCATGGCCGCCAGATCGGCGACCGCCGGCACGCCGGTAAAGTCTTGCATCAATACTCGAGCCGGACGATAGGCGATTTCTTCGGCCGCCGGTGGTCGATCGGCCCATGCGCCTAGCGCCTGAATATCCTCGGCGGTGACGCTGTTGCCGTCCTCGAACCTCAGCAGATTCTCCAACAGGATCTTCAACGATGTCGGCAGCTTGGACACGGCACCGATGCCCGCAGCTTCAGCATCCGGTAGGCTGAAATAGTCGTATTCGCGGCCGTCCACGGTGAGGGTCTTCTTACAATTGAAACTATCTAGGCTCATGGGTCCTCTCTAATCATGCCGGTCGATGCGGAGGTTAGCGGACGCCGATTCAAGAAAAAAACGAATAAATGGAATACTATCGTTTCCTAATCGGAAACTAAGATCCGAGGTGCCCCCGCAGAAGGGCGCACATTTTGCCTGAAGAAGGCGTGTGCGGGAAATCAGAATGGCTTCTAACCTTGTTCCGCTTCGCGAAACAAATGCTCGCCACAACGCCAACAGTAGGTGGCCTCGCGAGAGTGACCCTCCGCCGAACAGTGTGGGCACGTACGGGTGTTGGCGCGGCGGCGGCTCGCTTCGGTCAACTCCATCGTCACGATACCGGTCGGTACGGCGATGATGCCGTAGCCCATGATCATGACGAAGGTGGCCAGACCCTGGCCGAACGCAGTCTGCGGTGTCAGGTCTCCGTAGCCAACCGTCGTCAGCGTGATGACGGCCCAATAGATACTTTTGGGGATACTGGTGAAGCCGTTCTCGCCGCCTTCGATGAGGTACATGAACGAGCCGAACACAACGACCAGCGTCAATACCGACAAGATGAACACACTGATCTTGCGGCGGCTCGCAATCAACGCTTGGGTCAATACCTCGGCTTCGCCCACGTACTGCACCATTCGCAGTACTCGGAATACTCGCAGCACGCGCAAGATGCGCACGACCAGGAGATATTGGGCGCCGGCAAACAACAAGCTCAGATAGGTCGGGATGATCCCCACGACGTCCACGATTCCGAAAAAGCTACGCGCATAAAGCCACGTGTTGGTGATGCACCACAGGCGCAGCGCATACTCGATGGTGAAAATGATGGTGAAGAACCACTCTACCAGATAGAGCTCGTCGCCCCAGCGATCGTGGACGGCCGACACGCTGTCCAACAAGACAGCCAACACGGAAACGAGAATGCACGCTATGAGACCCACATCGAACGCCTTACCGCTCGGCGTGTGGGCCTCGAAGATGACGGTGCGAACCGAATCTTTGGTGAAGCTCATCTAACCTCTCGTCATCGTGCAGGGCGCCTATCTTTGCATAGGCGCGCCTACACTATCGCGGCACTCTCTTGCTGTGCAAGCGACGACGATCAACGTATCCACTTTCCTAGTGGACGGCTACCTCGATCACGCGCGGCCCTTCAGCTTCGCGCTTGTTGATCACAAGGCTGAGTACCCCGGCTTCTGATTTCGCCGAGATGCTTTCCTCATCGACATTTTCGGGCAAGCGAAAGCTTCGGGTAAACTTGCCGAAACGACGCTCGACTCGATGCCGTTTGCCTTCGACTTCCTTCTCGACGTTACGCTCGCCGGTCACCGACAGCACGCCGTCTTTGACGGACACCGACACATCTTCGCTGGCGACCGCTGGAATTTCGATCTCTATTCTGTAAGCGGCCTCGGATTCGGAGATATCTACCGGCGGCAGCCACTCCGAACGCGCGAGGTTTTCACCCAGCGACACCGGGAAGCGCGAGAAGAGATCGTCGAACTCTCTGAAGGGACTCCAACTGACTAAATTCATGACTTGTTTCCTCTTGGTCGTAATTGAATCGTTGACACCTCCTAGATAGGTCCAAAAACCTGCTTTCAAAGATCTTGAAAAAAAAACTTTCGGCCCCACCTTGCCTAGGTTACTCAACACCTAAAGAGTCGATCGATGACCCATATGACGGCAGACGAAAAGCAAGCATTTCTGGCCGACCTGCACGTTGGCGTGCTCGGCCTAAACGACCCCGGCAAAGGCCCGCTCACCGTTCCGGTGTGGTACGACTACGACGTGGGCGGTCAGCTTTGGTTTCTAACCGGACCGACCTCTAGAAAGGGCAAGTTGCTGGCGGTAGGAGATCGTATCAGCTTGTGCGCGCAATCCGAGACACCACCGTACCAATACGTGACCGTGGAAGGCTCCGTAACCTCGATCGACGAACCTCAAGATGAGATGTTGCCGATGGCGATTCGTTATCTGGGCGAGGAAACGGGGCGCGCTTATAGCGAGGGGTCAGACGGTCCGAGCATCGTCGTGCGCATGAACTGCGAAAACTGGCTTGGTGTCGACTACTCGAAGAGTTGATAGCTCTCTAAGAGCTGGTCGTGTTAGTGCTCTTTGGTGATGTGGTAGATGCCCTCGAGCGCCGATGTGACCCCGGCTTCCGTAAAGTGCGGCGGCACGACATCGGTTGTGCCGGTCTCTAGCA
>CBDTZM010000234.1:0-4364 GCA_965364915.1 uncultured Pseudomonadales bacterium
CCAATTGCCATCGCCGAAATCGAAGCCGAAATCGAGCAACGCTTCGTGCAGGCCGATACCGACGGCGATGGGCTAATCACCGCCGAGGAATTCGACGGTGCAGAAATACACCGGCGGGGACCGCGAGGCCGCATGGGCCGCCGTTTCCATAGCGATGCAGCGAGGCACTCGTCATTCTCCGACGACATGGAGGCCAGGGTGTTCGCCGAGATGGACAGCGACGGCGATGGCGCCCTATCCCCCGATGAATTCTCGGAGCAGAATCGGCGTGCGGCCAGAGTGGCACTCATGAAACAGCAGATGTTCTCGACACTCGATGCCAACGACGATGGGGTCATTACGCTGGACGAATTCGACAACCGCACACGGCGTCTGATGGAAATGGATACCGACGGCGACGGAGAAGTCACTCGTGACGAGCTGCGCGGAAGCCATCGCGCTCGTTCCCACGGGGCGAGCTAACTGCCAGTTGCGAGATCTGACCGATGAGGAATTGGTGGTTCGGATCAAGCAGAACGACGAGCAAGCCTTTGCGTGCTTGCTGCGTCGGCACGTCAACTCGATTCACACCTATCTGTTGCGGCTTACCGGCTCCCGTGCGGACAGCGACGACCTTACCCAAGAGACTTTCCTGCGCGTCTGGCAGAAGGCTCATACGTTCAAGCCCGGCAAGGTGCGCTTCTCCACTTGGCTACACCAGATCGGACACAACCTCGCGATCGACCTGTTTCGCCGGCGCGGCCCCACCTTCACCCAGACAGCGGACGCAGATGCGCAGCAACCCGGACCGGATGCCGACCGCGCCGCTGCAGCGCAACGCACGCGCGTGCATCAAGCCCTCACCGCGCTCCCGGAAAACCAACGCCATGCCATCCTGCTTTGCCACCAACAAGGGTTCTCCAACAAGGAAGCTGCCGCGATATTGGGCGTCGGTGTACGCGCCCTCGAGTCGCTGCTCGCACGGGCACGCCGCACGCTGAAGGCCGAACTCAACGAGGTACGAACATGACGGTAGACGAACTACAACAGCACTTGGATCGATTGGGCAGTCGACTGGACACCTGGCCGGCACCGCGCGCGGCGCAAGCGCACGCGCTGATCGATCGATCGGAGCACGCTCGTGCGATGTTTCGAGATGCCCAAGCGCTCGATGAGGTGCTGCGACCGCCGCCGGCGTTGGTCGTGGACCATGGGGCGCTGGAGCGACGCATCTTGCACAACCTGCCGGAACGCGACCCATGGCAAGCTGTGATCGATTGGCTGGCCATCGGCTTTTGGCGGCCGACGGTCATTGCCGCACTGCCGTTGCTGTGTGGATTCGCATTGGGTTTCGCCTTGCCGCAGAGCGAGGAAGACCAGTTTTACGAAGACCTCGCAACGTTGGCGTTCGACGACCCGTTTGCAGCCTACCCGGAGTTTAACGATGAATAGAGACCGCTGGCTGGTCGGGGGATTGGTGGTGTCCCTCGTGCTCAACATCTCAATCATCGGTTTCCTTGTAGGCCGGGTATCGGGCGGCGGGCCACAGGGTCCGATGTTCGACCCAACGATGAGCATCACGCGCGCGCTGCACTTTTTGCCGGAACCACGCCGTGACGAGTTACGCCCGCTCATCGGCAGGCAGATGCGGTCCATGGGGCCTAGCGTGCGCGGGTTGCGAATGACCCAGCGGGAGCTCTACGCAGCCATCATGGCCGAACCGTACAGCAGAGAGGAACTCGAGGACTCGCTCAAAGCGTTCCGCGAGAAATTGATCACCAGCCAGGAAAGCAGCCATACCGCCTTCATCGACGTCATCGACGCACTTTCCCCGTCGGAGCGGCGGCAACTGCTGGAACAAATGCGCAGCGGTCCGCTACGCCGCCGGGGGGAAGGCAGGCGCCCGCCTGGAGAGCGGCCCCGCTAGAGAAGTTTGCGGGCCGCCAGTACCATGCATCCATGCCTGTCACCGAATCGCTCTCCCACTTCGTCGAGCACTACTTAAAGTCCAATCCTGAGCTCCAAGTGCCTTACGACGCAAAGTGGCGTTCGCCCTGTGAGCACGGGGAACCCTTCGCGCACGCGGTCGAGACCGGCGCAAGCGGCCCGCAGCAGTTCATTCGCTGGCAACCGGTCAAACGATCCTTGGCGGAGGACTTCGCCGGATTGGAAAGAGCCCTGGACACCGAGGTTCACGCCGACATCAAGGCCTACTTCTCGGCCTACTGGTCGAGCAATCTAGAGGCGGAGGCGCCCGACGGACACGTGAGTCTGATTTTATTGTGGAATCCTCAGGACGTGGACCGCCTTGTCGAGAACTTGATCGGCCATGCATTGGCACAACGTCGGTCCAAAAGCCCGTTGAGTCTGTTCTTCGCCTGTACCGAACCGGAATCGGAGCTGTTTCTCACGGTGCGCAACGATACCGGAGAGATTCAGTTGGAGAAGCCCGGCTACCTACCGATCAGGCCCGTCGCGGAGAGTCTGGCGCAGTTTCTGGATCTCTTGGTTCCCGCCCAGATCGCCGAGTAAGATAGCCGCCCATGGACGCTTTGACCTTGCAACCGATCGAGTGCCTTTCCGGCGACGTCGTTCTGCCCGGCTCCAAGAGTATTTCCAATCGGGCACTGTTGCTGGCTGCCCTTGCGCATGGCACGACGCGCTTGTCGAATCTGTTGGAAAGCGACGACACGCGCTTCATGCTGGACGCACTTCGCGCGCTAGACGTTACCATCACAAAACAACAGGACGACTATGTAGTCGAAGGGTTAGGTGGGCCGTTGGTGTCGGACAACCGCAGCGTCGAGCTGTATCTGGGGCTTGCCGGCACCGCCATCCGGCCGCTAACAGGCGCACTCACGCTCGGTAGCGGAGAGTTCGTCCTGGACGGCGAACCACGCATGCGCGAACGGCCCATCGCACATCTTGTGGACGCACTGCTCACACTCGGCGCCGATATCGGTTATCTGGGCGAAACAGGATGTCCGCCGGTTCGCGTACGGGGCACCGGACTGCGCGGCGGCGAGACGACGATGAACGGCAGCATCTCGAGCCAGTTCCTCACATCGTTGTTGCTGGTCGCACCGCTTGCCGCGGCCCCAGTCACCATACGCATCATCGACGAACTGGTTTCCAAGCCGTACATCGACATCACGCTGGACATCATGAGTCGTTTCGGCATCGGCGTGACGAACCAAGGCTATCGGCGCTTCGAGGTACCGGTCGGGGCCTACCGGTCCCCCGGGCGCTGCATGGTGGAAGGGGATGCGTCCTCGGCGACCTATTTTCTGGCGGCCGGCGCGATTCGCGGGGACGGGGTACGCGTGCACGGTATCGGCGCCGACAGCGTTCAGGGCGACCTCGCCTTTGTCGACGTGCTGCAGACAATGGGTGCGAACGTGCAAAAACATCCTTCCCACATCGATGTCACGCCGGGCACGTTGCGCGGCATCGATGCGGATCTCAACCGCATTCCGGACGCGGCGATGACCGTCGCGGTACTGGCGCTGTTTGCGGAGGGCACCACGCGGATCACCAATATCTACAACTGGCGGGTCAAAGAAACCGATCGTCTGCGTGCCGTGTCGATTGAGTTGCGCAAACTCGGCGCGACCGTCGAAGAAGGCGAGGACTTCCTCGTCATCGAACCACCAAGTCGCCTCAACGCGGCGACGATCGACACCTATGGCGATCATCGCATGGCCATGAGCTTTTCGTTGGCCGCCTTGGGTGGGGTAGCGGTGACCATCAACGATCCCGACTGCGTCGCCAAGACCTTTCCCGACTACTTCGACGTGTTTCGCGGTCTAACCGCTAATTCGCGGCTTTAGCTTCACCCGCGGCTTGGGCGCAGCGCCAGACCCCGGCTTGAGGGCATCCAGCAGTTGCTCCAAGAACGACGCCTGTGTGACTTCGAGTCGCGCCGCATCGACGCCTAAGAGGCCGACATATTGCGGGCAAATGTACGGTAGCAGGCGCGCGCTCAACAACACCAAGGCAAGTTGTTGGACATTCATGCCTTTGGGCAACAACCCATGTTGCCGGCGCTCCTCCAACGCCTCGCGAATTGCGTCCAACGCCCGCTGCCGGGCAGTGCTGGTCGTCGCATCGCCGCGATGCAGCCCTTCCCAGGCCATCAATCTGGCGTCGGTCGCGTTCGGCGCCGCTAACGCTGACCACGGCTGACTTTCCAGGCGCGCTTCGACGACCGCCTCGAAAAGCCCGGCTTTGTCGCCGAAATAGTGGTAGATCATGCGTTTGTTGGCACCGGACCGTTTGGCGACCGAGTCGATGCGCGTACCTTCGATGCCGACTTCGGAGAACGACTGCACGGCGGCCGCCAAGATTTTGCTGCGGGTTGCTTGCGGATCTCGTTTCGGCATAGT
>CBDTZM010000235.1:0-4350 GCA_965364915.1 uncultured Pseudomonadales bacterium
ATTGTCCCGCCAGCATGCGCACACCCATGCCAGCCGACGAGTATCCGGGCGGGGGTCGCCGTGCCGGATTCAAGAATCCCGACACGAAAGTGTGGTTGGAGCGCATGGCTGAGCGCGGATTTACCGTGCCGATGTGGCCCCAAGTGTATTGCGGGGCGGGTCTGTCCAAACAGGACAACCTCGTCCTCCAGGAAGAAATGCGCAACATCAACGCGCGCCCGGCACATGTCGGCATGGGGATCAGCATGATCGGTCCGGCCCTTCTAGAGTTTGGGACGGAGGAACAAAAGGCCGAGCATTTACCCAAGATCGCCCGCGGGGAAATCTGGTGGTGCCAGGGTTACAGCGAGCCGAACTCAGGCTCCGATCTCGCCAGCCTGCGCACCAGTGCGGTCGAAGATGGCGATGAGTACGTCATCAACGGGCAGAAAATCTGGACGTCGGGTGCGGACTCTGCCGATTGGATATTTTGCCTGGTGCGCACCGACCCGGATGCACCGAAGCACGAAGGCATCACCTTTATCTTGTTCGATATGTCGGATCCCGGCGTAACCGTCAAGCCGATACTGCTGATCAGCGGCATGTCGCCATTCTGCGAGACGTTTTTCGACAACGTGCGTGCGCTCAAACGCAACGTGGTGGGTGAGGTGAACAAAGGCTGGACCGTTGCCAAGCGTTTATTGCAGTACGAGCGCACCTCTATTGGCGGCATCGGCGGCGGCAACCAGAAAGCGACTTCGCTCGAAGAGCACGCGCGCGAGTACGTTGGCCTACAGGACGGCAAGATCGCCGACTCGAAATTGCGTGAGTCTATACTGCGGCACCGTATGAACGACCGCGCCTTCGGCATCACCATGAAGCGCTCGCTCGAGGAATCGCAAGCGGGCAAGGCGCCGGGGGCGGTCTCGTCGATGTTCAAGTACTACGGCACCGAACAAAACAAAGGCCGCTACGAGTTGCTGCTCGACATCATGGGTACGCAATCCTTAGGCTGGAAAGGCAACGGCTTCAACCGCGAAGAGATCGACGTCACGCGCGCTTGGTTGCGCTCGAAAGGTAATTCTATTGAAGGCGGCACGTCGGAGGTGCAGCTCAACATCGTCGCCAAACGGGTTCTAGGTTTGCCGGACTGATATTGCCAGCAAACGCGTTTCGTAATCCTCGACATACTTCGCCGCTGGCCAGGCCATGCCGGTGCAGAAAACTTCTCCCGTAGTGCGGTTGACCAGGTACGGCGGATACTTGCTGTTCGGTTCACCGTTTGCCATGTCCATGTCGGCATGGCCATCGCCGTAGTAGATCACCCACCCCCAGTCTTTCGTTTCGGTGTACTCATCGAAGCTTCTCACGCGATCGTCGGTCGCGCGTCCTAGCGATAGGTTTGCTTCGCGCTCCACGAGACGCAGAGCCTCGTGAAGGTTCATGCTCAAGCTTCTCGTTTTAACCGGTTGGCCGTGTCTTTCTGCGCCTGGAAGGCGGCACGCAACTTGTCGATCTGAGCGTCCGACAGCGCCTCGATATTCATGAAGTCTGCCTGCCAGGATTCGTCTTCGTCCCACACTTGTGGGTTGACGAGAGTCGTGCGCGGCCCCGTTGCGGTGTCGAACAGACCCAAAGCTTGCGCCAGCGTTGCAGTTTGCGACGGTTCATCGAAAGGCTTGCCGGCCGAATTGCCTAGCGGAAAGTCGCTGAACGAAAATCGCGGCACGCCGGCCGACTCGACGATATCGCGAGCACAACCCATGATGACCGTCGGTAAGTCATGTTCTTCGAGGTATCTGGCAATCAGACTCACGGTCTGATGGCATACCGGTCACGTGGGTACCAACAAAGTGACGTCGGCGCCCAAACGCCGGCAGTGGTCCAAAGCGTCGACCGCATCTTGCTCGACGGTAACCCGTTGGCTGCGGTTGGTCGGTACCCCGATGAGTTCTGCTGCGAGTTCACCGATCGCTCCACTTTGCGCTGCCTCTTCGAGTCGTGCTACGGGTAGGAAAGACGCCGGGTCGGCGGCGGTCGAGTGTTTTCGGTCGTAGCCGAGATGGGAGATCCTCAGATCCGGAATTGGGTCTAGCGATGCCGCATACACCTGGAAGAACTTGGCGGCCGCGTTGTAGGCAGCGCCGGGTCCTTGATCCCCGAGATCCGGTTGGTATGGCGCAGCGGTGGTGATCAAGACTAACTTGCTGTTCGCGAGCGGCTTGGATGGCCGACTGAACGGCACGTCGTCGTGACTCGCCCACGCGTAAGCAGGGTAGCCAAGCGTCGAATAGTAGGTGCGTGTGCGCTGGATGTATTCGATCATCGAGCCGATTTTACCAGTTATTTGGCCCTCGTTAGCTGTTACTCTTGAATTTAGGGCATTCTCGGGGAGGAGAATCATGCGTAAGTTCATTGCGGCACTTGTCGCGTTTATCTGTCCGTCGGCATTCGCAGACGTCATGACGCTCGACGAAATGTTAGCGGCGTTCGGTTGGGATTTCGATAGCGCCGTCATCGAGGCGCAGAAGATCGACGATGGATTCTATGTATTGTTCGGCGTCGGCGGCAATATCGGCGTCAGCATCGGAGAGCAGGGCGTGCTGATCGTCGACGACCAGTTTCCCCAGATGATGCCCAAGATCAAAGCCAAGATAGCCGAGCTCGGTGGCGGTGATGTCGACTTTGCGGTCAACACGCACTGGCACTTCGACCATGCCGAGGGCAATCTGACGTTGGGTCCGGAAGGCACTTGGGTCGTCTCGCAGTCCAACTCGCGCGACATGATGGCGGAGTCACACATCATCAACCTGGTGGCGATGCAATACGAACAACAAGCCTACCCCGGAAGATGCGAAAGCCGTGATCACCTATGACGATCGCATGCAGTTTCACTTCAACGGCGAACAGATCGACTTGGTGCACTACGGCCCTGCTCACACGACGGGCGATACGGCCGTGATTTTCCGGGGTGTCAACGCCGTACATTTTGGCGATGTGTACAACGCCGGTTATCCGTTCATCGACGCCGACAACGGTGGTGATATCGAGGGCATGATCGCGTTTTGCTCCGCCGTACTCGACGAGATCGACAGCAACACCCACGTGATACCCGGCCATGGGCCGGTGTCGGACTATGATGGGCTTGTACACTACATCCACATGCTCACGACGGTGCGCGGGCGCATCGCCGGCATGATTGCGGAAGGCCTGAGTCTCGAAGACATCGCGGCCGCTAAACCGACGGCAGAATTCGATGCGCAATTTGGCGACCCGTCGGGTTTCATCGATCGAGCCTACACCAGCTTAATGCGGGATTAGCCTTGCTGCGGTTGACGTTTCTGCTTCGCAGGAAGCCGGAGTTGTCGTTTGAGCACTACTACCGGTACTGGCTGGAGGAACACGGCCCCCTGGTCGCGAGTTTTGCCAACGACCTAAATATGGTGCGCTACGTGCAGGTACACTCCCTGCGCGACGACGCGGCTGTCGAGGCCTCCAAACAGATGGCTGCAGCACGGGGCGGCATGGAGCCGCCCTATGACGGTGTTGCAGAAGTTTGGTACGAGAACCGTGAAGCGCTCGTTGAAGCAATGTCGACCAAGGCGGGACGTGCAGCGGGAAGGGCCCTCGTCGAAGACGAGGCGAACTTCATCGACCTGCCGAACTCACCCCTGTGGCTGTGTCACGAGTTCCCGCAAGTCAACCCCACGCCGGAAAATATCGTAGCCAGGCCACGCGGCACGATCGTCAAGCTCTACTTTCCGTTGCGGATGCGCCGAGACCTCGACTTGCAGGAGGCGCATCGGTATTGGTACAGCAATCATGGCCCCATCATTCGCCGCCAGGCAGCGGGGTCGGGCATTTTGCGTTACATGCAAGTACATCGTGTGCCGGACGAGTTGGAGCAGGGTCTGCGTGAGGCTCGGGGAACGGTGGTCGATCCATACGACGGCCACGCGGAGGTGTGGTTCGACCGGGCGCACCAAAGTGCGACGCCGGAACGCACCGCGGCCGGCCGGCGCGCCGTGGAAGACGAGAGTAACTTCATCGATTTCAAGCGTTCGACGATGTGGCTCGCCAAGGAGCACGTGTTCGTCGATCACATGTGATTAAGGTGCGCTACCAACTCTCGTCGGGCGTGTGTACGAGATCCGGGATCGATACGAGGGTTACGCCCCCCACAACGACTCCGACGGCGAACGCATTCAGGCGTTGCTGAGTGACGTCGCCGAGGTCGTATCCGATTTTGCGAAGCGCCGCATGATCGTACGCCAGGACGGCCTGCCCTCCATCACACTCGGGATCTCCAAGGATCCCGACTTCGATCTCGTGCGGCTCGTCGATTCGATTCGCGCCTTTCTCGATGAGAAC
>CBDTZM010000236.1:0-4341 GCA_965364915.1 uncultured Pseudomonadales bacterium
CATCATTTACCTCCTGCGCGCTGATAAGCGATCTTCGCCGCACGCCTGGCGAGAACGCCGGCCACGTCGGTTCTGAATTCAATGGTGCCGCGCATGTCGTCGATGGGCTTGCAGGCTCTTCCACACGCCGCAGCCAGCTCCGCCAGGGCATCGTCGTCGAGTTTGGTGCCGACGATCGCATCGGCGGCTTCTGCGACCACGACGACCGTCGGTGCCACGGCACCCAGTACAACCCGCGCTTTGCTCACCGCGCCTTTGTTGTTCAGCGTGAGACAGACGCCCGCGCTGACCACGGCGATGTCCATCTCGCTGCGCGGAATGAAGCGCAGATAGGCGTCTCCCGTCCGCAAAGGACGCTTAGGTAACGTGATGGATTCGACGATCTCGCCCTTTGCCAGCGAGGTCTTGCCCGGCCCCGTGGCTATCTTCTCGACAAGAACCGTACGGCGGCCCTTGGGGCCGACGACGACCGCTTTGGCGCCCGCGGCGACCAATGCGGGAACGCTGTCCGCCGCAGGTGATGCATTGCAGAGATTGCCGGCCATCGTGCACCGGCCCTGAATCTGATCCGAACCAATCAGATTGGTGGCCTCGACGACGCCTGGCCAAGCCTTTTTGAGCGCCGCAGATTTACCCATCGCAGCCCCCGACACCGCAGCGCCGATACGGAAACCGTTTGCCATCTTCTTGATCGATTGAGTTGCCTCGATGCGTTTGATGTCGACAATCAAGTCGGGCTCGATCCTTCCACTCTTCAACTGGACCAGAAGGTCCGTGCCTCCAGCCAGCACAAAGGCTCGGCCTTTTGCTTTCGCCATCAGCGACGCCGCTGCTTTGGTCGTTGTTGGTGCTTCGTATCTCATAGACAGACTGCCTCTCCCTTATACGTTTACGCCCATTGTCAGCCGGAAGCCGACGACAAAATGTGTCACCGCAAATCCTAACCGCGACCTCTACCGACTCTCAATCTTTTTATGGAGATGAGCTACCGCTGCGGGCGCAACATTTGCGAGTTTCGGACACCTATTCGATATATTTGAAGCCGGCCGCTGCCAGTTTCTCGCGCATGGCGTAAATGTCGAGGCCCGGTTCGCCGGCCGCTAAGCGCTCGCGGGTGGCCGTTTCCTTGGCGATACGGGCTTGGCTGTTGGCTAGCGCGGTAGCCGCCATCTCGCGGGGCACGATGCACACGCCATCGTCATCGGCGATGACGACGTCGCCGGGGTCGACCGAGCACCCGGCACATACGACGGGGACGTTGACGGATCCGGGCGTTGCCTTCACCGTGCCTCGCGCCGATATCGCCCGTGACCAGACCGGAAACCGCATGGCGGTCAAATCTGCTACGTCGCGCACGCCGGCGTCGATGACCAGCCCTCGCACACCCCGGGCCTGGGCAGACGTTGCGAGCAGGTCGCCGAACATGCCATCCGTGTTTTCTGCCGACAAACCCACTAGCAGCACGTCGCCCGGTTGGCAAAGCTCGATGGCTACATGCAACATCCAGTTGTCGCCCGGATGTGCCAACACGGTTATGGCGCTACCGGCAATGCGCGCACCCGGGTAAACCGGTCGCACGTACGGTTGCAACAGACCAACTCGGCCCTGGGCTTCGTGCACGGTCGCGACACCCATCTGTGCCAACCCGTCGACGACTGTGCTGTCGGCCCGTTCTATGTTTCTGACCGCTACGTTGTTCATACCATCACCTCCCCTCTAAACAGCATGCGCGCCGTTCGTACCACACCTGCCGCTATCACATCGCCGTTGCTATCCAGCTCCAGTCGCACTTGAAAAGCGCCCACTGGGTGCTCCACAGCCACCGTTTTCGGATTACCCTCCGGTACACGCGCCAACTCCGCCGCGATGGAACCCTCGACCACGCAGGCGGTGGCAACACTCACCGCTCCAAGCACCCCGATGGATTTGTGGCAAACGTGGGGTATGAAAGTCCGCGTCATGATCATGCCGCCGGATTGTGGCACCGAAACCAGGCACATCTTGGGTATCGACTTGTTGGTGACATCTCCCAGGTTCATCACGGGACCCACCGCCAAGCGAATGGTTTCCAAGCGCGTCTTCAAGGCATCGTTGGCATCTAGCTCATCCGGCGATTCCAAACCCGACAAGCCGCAATCGGCGGCCCGCAGAACCACGACGGGCATGCCGTTGTCGATGCAAGTCACTTGCGCGTCGGCGACCACATCGACGGCATTGCCGGTCGGCAACATCGAACCACAGGTCGCACCGGCGATATCGAGATAGTCGCAAACGATCGGCGCGCCGGTACCCGGCACGCCATCTATCGCGGTATCGCCATCCGCTGCAACTTCTCCACCGGGCGTTGGCAGGGTCAAACGACAGATCGCACCGGAATTGAGCATGCGCACCTGCATGCGGGTTGGATCGTCGACCGCCGCGACCAAACCCTCTTCGATCGCGAAAACACCGACACCGGCCAACAGATTGCCGCAATTCTGGGCGCTGCTGACCGTCTGATTGACCGGGTCGACCTGTAGAAACAAATATTCAATATCCACATCGTCGTCGGCCGCTTTGTTTATGACGGCGACCTTGCTCGTGAGCGGATGCCCGCCGCCGATGCCATCGATCTGCAACGCGTCGGGGCCGCCCATGATCCGCACCAGTATTTTATCGCGTTCGACAACGTCGGTCGGAAGGTGCTCGGCGTGAAAATACGCACCGCGGGAAGTGCCGCCTCGAATCAGTACCGACGGAATTGGCACAACGCTAACCCGGCAGACGGCTGTAGACGCGTTTGGCGTTGGCTGCGTAAATCATCGCCTTCTCTGCGTCCGTTGCCTTGTCAGACGCATCGACGTAGCGTTTCGTATCGTCGTAGTTGTGTTCGGTGTTGGGGTCGACGCCGCGCACGGCACCCAGCAACTCCGAAGCAAACAGCACGTTCTCGGCCGGGACCACATCGAGCAATAGATCGATGCCGGGTTGGTGGTAAACGCACGTGTCGAAAAACACATTGTCGAGCACCAACTCTTCGAGGGTTGGTTTGTCGTCCATGGCTTGCACCAACCCGCGAAAACGCCCCCAATGATAGGGCACCGCGCCGCCACCGTGCGGGATGATGAATTTGATCGTCGGAAAATCTGTGAGCAGATCAGACGTCAGCATCTGCATGAACGCGGTTGTATCCGCGCCGAGATAGTGCGACCCGGTCGTGTGGAAGGCCGGGTTACAGGCGCCGCTGACGTGGATCATGGCCGGCACGTCCAGCTCGCACATTTTCTCGTAAAACGGATACCAGTAGCGATCCCCCAGCGGCGGATCGGTCCAGTAACCGCCGGTAGGATCCGGGTTCAGATTGCAGCCGACGAAGCCGAACTCGTTGACGCACCGCTCCAACTCCGCGATGCAGTTGTCCGGCGCCACACCGGGCGACTGCGGTAGCTGTGCAACGCCGATAAAGTTGTCGGGGTAGAGTTCGGTGATGCGGTAAATCAGCTCGTTGCAGTGTTGCGTCCAGCATTCCGACGTGCTGGCGTTGCCGATGTGATGCCCCATCCAACTCGCCCGGGGCGAGAAGATCGTCAAGTCGGTACCGCGCTCGGCTTGCATCTTGAGCTGCGCGCCTTCCAGGCTGTCACGGATCTGCTGGTCGGAAATACTCACTCGCCCCTTCGTCGCCTGGTGCAGGGGGTCTTTGGCAAGTGCCGCTTTCTGTGCCTCGCGATAGTCGCCTAACGCATCGGGTGCGGTCGTGTAGTGTCCGTGACAATCGATAATCATCTGGCGCTCTCCCGCGACCACGTTATCACCGCGCGCGATGTTCGGGTATCGTTAAACTGACGCTCAATCCACCGGAAGTTTATGGACGCCGATTGGCTACCGTTCGACCCTGACCCTTCAACACCAACGTTTGCGCCGCCCGCAGGTGCCGTGGACGCACACTGCCACGTGTTCGGCCCGGCGGAGCGGTTTCCGTTCGCGCCTGAACGCAAGTACACGCCGTGCGATGCATCTAAAGAACAACTGCGGGCGCTGCGCGATCATCTGGGGTTCAGCCGCAACGTTATCGTGCAGGCAACTTGTCACGGGGCGGACAACCGCGCTCTGGTAGACGCGCTTCAGGCGTCGGGCGGACGGGCGCGGGGCGTTGCGACGGTCAAGCGCGACATCTCGACGGAGGCGCTTGCCGAGTTCGATGCAGCCGGCGTGCGCGGCGTGCGTTTCAACTTCGTCAAGCGCCTAGTGGACAAACTGCCCGCGGACGATCTTCGAGAGATAGCGGACAAGATCGCGCCTTTGGGCTGGCACATCGTCATCTACTTCGAAGCTCAAGAACTCGACGCGATCTACGAGCTG
>CBDTZM010000237.1:0-4341 GCA_965364915.1 uncultured Pseudomonadales bacterium
GGTTCCATGATGGTGTTCTCGGGCAACCTCTACCACCGCGGCGGCGCCAACAATTCCGACGGCACGCGCCTCGGCATCACCCCGCAGTACTGCGCCCCGTGGATTCGCCAATTGGAAACCATGACCCTGGCAGTACCGCCCGACGTTGTCGGGCGCTACAGTGAGCGTGTGCAAGAGCTAGTCGGCTACAGCATCAACGATCCCGGCTTCATGGGCTACGTCGACGGCCAGCACCCGAAACGTTTGATCAATTCCGACTACAAAGGCCGCAAGTACCGGGACGACCTGCCGGCTAGCTAGCCTTTCAGGCTCGAAAGAAACTCCAACGTGCGGTCGTAGGCGCCCTCTTCCACACCCATGATGGCGGCGTTGAAATCAGTGACGCCGATATCTTCGAGACGTTTGATCTCGCCTCGCACCAAGTTCTCGTCGCCTACAATGGCAATGTCCGCAGGACCCTCCACGCCTTCAATATCCAGCATGGCCCGGTAGCTGGGCAACTGCCCATAGATCGTCAATTGCTCGGCAATCTTGGCGCGGGCTTCGTCCGGTTTGTTGGTCAGAATCAGCGGGTATCCACCCACAACCTTGGGCTGCGGCCGGCCCGCGGCGTCGGCGGCCTTCGACAGGCGCTCGATGATATGGGTTTCCATGGTCTTCGGCCCCACCATCCAAGTATTGGTGCCGTCGGCCAGTTCTCCGGCAATTTTCAACATCACCGGTCCGAGCGCCGCGACGACGACGTCCAGGTTCTCCGACCCCGGGATGTCCATGGTCACGCCGCGCACGCGATATTCTTCACCTTCGAAGTTGGTCGCCTCGCCCTTGACCAGCGGCATCAACACGCTCAGGTACTCGCGCATATGACGGGCCGGTTTGTCGTAAGAAAAACCCAACATGTCTTCAATGACGATTTTGTGGGACAGACCGATGCCCAGGGTGAAACGCCCGCCGCACGCCGCCTGCGTGGTCATCGCCTGCTGGGCGATGGCCGTCGGATGGCGCGGATAAGTCGGGGTAACCGCCGTGCCGAGCCCTATGCGCTCTGTCTCGCGGCCGATCAACGCCAGCGTCGATATGGCGTCGAAAGAAAAGATATTGGCGAGCCACACGTTGTCGAGGCCTGCGGCTTCCGCCCTTTTCGCAACGCCGATGACGTCATCCAGCGTGGCCCGCGTACCGTCCGCTCCTAGCATGGTACCTATGCGCATATTCGACTCCCTTATGGTCCTAGAAAGCCCCACAATAGGTTACTGGAGGGGCCTTGAACAACCTGCGGAACCCACGCGGAACACGCCAAGTGTGGCGCAAGCGCTTCAATTAGCGGCATAATCCGCGACTTTTTCGAGGGACAGCAATGTCTGAGAAGGAAACCATCGCCATCCTCGGCGGTACCGGCGACCTAGGCACCGGTTTGGCCATTCGCTGGTCGAAGGCGGGTTACAAGATGATCATCGGTTCACGCACGCTCGAGAAAGCCCAGAACGCGGTCGCAAACCTCAAAAAGACCAGCCCCGATACGCCAGCAGACGCGATGGAAAACGGCGACGCGGCCGTTGCCGGCGATATCGTCGTCTTGACGGTACCTGCCGAACACCAACTCTCGACGCTCAAAGGTGTAAAGGCATCGTTGGCGGGTAAGATTCTGATCGACGTCACGGTTCCGCTCATGCCGCCAAAGGTCGGAACGGTGCAACTACCCCCCGAGGGTAGCGCCGGCAAACGCGCCCAGGAGCTGCTTGGCGACGACGTCATGGTGGTCACCGCCTTTCAAAACATCGCCGCCCATCTTCTGCAGGAAGACGTGCACATCGAGTGCGATGTGCTGGTTGCCGGCAACAAGAAGGCGGCCCGCGACAAGGTCATGCAACTCGTCGAAGAGGCCGGCATGACGGGCTGGCATGCCGGGCCGATCGAAAATTCGGCGGCTGCCGAGGCATTGACGTCTATCTTGATCCAGATCAATCGCCGGCATGAGATTTCTCACTCGGGCATCAAGATCGTGGGTCAAGCCGACCACTGATGGCTTCGCAAATGCGACTTCGTGTCCTACCCGGCATGCCCATGGTGGAGGGCGGCGACGATCTCGCCGAGCTGATGGCGACCGCCATCGCCGACGCGAACATCGAGGTGAACAACGGCGACATCGTTTGCGTCGCGCAAAAAATCGTCTCGAAGTCTGAAGATCGCTTGGTACCCCTTGCCGGCATCGTGGCCAGCCAGAAGGCCATAGACCTCGCCAAGGAAACCGATAAAGATCCTCGTTTGGTACAACTGATCCTCGACGAATCGACGGAAGTTTTGCGCAAGAAACCGGGCGTGCTGATCATGCGCCACAGGCTGGGGTTCGTCGGTGCGCACGCCGGTGTCGATCAGTCCAACATCGTGCACGGCGAGGACGAAAACGCGCTGTTGTTGCCGCTCGATCCCGACGCGTCGGCCGCAAGGTTGCGCGCCGCACTCGCCGAGCGCTTGAGCCGCAACATCGGTGTGGTGATAACCGACAGCAGCAATCGGCCGTGGCGGCTGGGCACCATCGGCAGCGCCATTGGTTCCGCCGGCATCACGGTGCTCGAAGACTATCGCGGCGGACAAGATATCTACGGCCGCGAGCTGAAAGTTACGCTGATCAACCGCGTCGATGCCATCGCGGCAGCAGCCACGCTGCTGATGGGCGAAACCACGGAAAAGACGCCGGTCGTCATCGTTCAAGGGTTTGCCGAGGAAGACGTCGACGACACGGCGAGCATGATCAATCGGCCTCTCGACGAGGACCTTTTCCGGTAATGGCTTACCTCGCACTGACCGGAGGCATCGGCGGGGCGAAGCTCGCGCTGGGTCTGGCCAAGCGACTCGGCCCGGATGAAATCACCTTCGTCGTCAACACCGGGGACGATTTCGAGCATCTCGGCCTAACGATCTGCCCGGATGTCGATACATTGACCTATACCTTAGCCGAGCAAAGCAACACCGAGACCGGTTGGGGCCGTCAGGGCGAAACCTGGCAATTCATGGACGCCTTGGAGGATCTGGGGGGAGAAACCTGGTTCCGATTGGGTGATCGCGACCTAGCGTTGCACGTCACGCGTACGCAGATGCTGACCAACGGCTCGACCCTGACCGAAGCCACAGCCCACATTGCCACCAGTTTTGGCATTCGGCATCGAATCTTGCCGATGACTGATAACCCGGTGCGGACCATCGTCAACACGCCGGAGGGTCCGCTGCCCTTCCAGCACTACTTCGTCCGCGATCGCTGTGCACCGAGGGTTACGGGTTTCGATTTTCAAGGTATTGACGATGCCAAAGCCAATCCGGCCATTTTGGAGCGGTTGGGCGACTGCGACGGCATCATCATCTGTCCGTCTAACCCGTTCGTTTCGATCGACCCGATCATCAAGCTACCGGGGTTTCGAGACGCGCTCGTCAACTGCCAAGCCCCGGTCGTTGCAATCTCGCCTATTGTCGGCGGCGCCGCGATAAAGGGCCCCACAGCCAAGATGATGGCGGAACTCGACATTCCGTCGACCGCAGGACAAGTCGCCGAACACTACGGTGACTTACTAGACGGGTTTCTACTCGACACGCAAGACTCGGCGCTCGACGGACACCTCGAGGTCAGAACTACTGTCGCGCAATCCGTCATGCTAACGTTGCAGGATCGCATCGACCTGGCAGATGCCACGTTGACGTTTATCGAGTCTCTCTAAGCGGCTATCCAATCGACTATGTGGGCCATCGTACCGATCAAGAGTTTTGACGCAGCCAAGCAACGATTGGCGAGCGTGCTATCGCCTGACGAACGCCGTTCGCTCATGTTGGCCATGGCTCGCGACGTGTTGACCGCTTTGCTGCGCTCGCAACGGCTGACCGGCATTGTCATCGTCTCACGCGCACCGGAAGCCGACGCATTGGCCCAGTCGTTCGGCACCGAACGCTTCGCCGAGAGTCCAGACGCCAATCTGCCCGCGGCGCTGACCCAGGCGGCCGAGTATTCGATGGAGCACCTGCACGCCAAAGGCATCTTCATCGTGCCGGCCGACGTGCCGCTCATTGAGGCCATGGAGATCGACCAGCTTTTGGCCGACCACACCGGCGTGACGCTGCTGCCGGATACGGAAAAAATCGGCACGAATGGACTTATCTGCACACCGCCAAACGCGATACCGCTGATTTTCGACGGCAAGAGCTTTAAACCGCACGCCGACGGTGCCCTGGAGGCCGGCATAACGCCTAAAATCGTGCCTTCGAGCGGTTTTTCCCTCGACATCGATACACCCGGCGACCTGGCCGTGCTGTTGCGCAATAACCCAGGCTGTCAGACCGGCATCTATTTAGAAA
>CBDTZM010000238.1:0-4331 GCA_965364915.1 uncultured Pseudomonadales bacterium
TGGGCTGTTCAGCCAACATCGGGACGAAGCCCCCGCCGACTTGAAGGACAAGGTACCCCTCGGCTACGCCCATCAGCATCGCGATATCATCATCCGCTTCGGGCGGTTTCCGCATCGGAACGATACGCTCGGGCGCGCCTCGACCCCGGAAGAACAGACGTACCTCGCAGACGGACACACCTTTGGCCAACGATGAGTGCCGCGCCGGAACAGTTGCGACGCGCGATCTTACGAGCACTCCGAAAAGTCTCCGACCCAGAGCGAGCACCTCTTCAAGAAGCCTACATGAAGTCGAAAATGCCGTTTCTGGGCGTCGTAGCACCAGACCTGCGCAAAGCTGCAAAACAGGTATTCAACGATCATCCACTAGTCGAGGAAGCGGTCTGGCTGGAGGCTATTACCGCCCTGTGGCGAGGCGCTCGCTATCGCGAAGAACGCCACGCGGCAATTCAGCTTGCCGGTCACGGCAAATACCGGCGCTGGTTGACGCCCAATGCCGTGCCTGTACTCGAAGAAATGGTCGTCACGGGCGCCTGGTGGGATTTCGTCGATACATTAGCGACCAATCATTTCGGCACGCTGCTCGCCAATCACCCGAAGACGATTAGGCCGTTACTCAAACGCTGGGCCACGGACGACGACATGTGGCGACGGCGTACCGCGATAATTTGCCAATTGAAATTCAAATCCGCGACCGACGAAGCGCTGCTGTTCTACGCGATTGAAGCGTCGAAGCTGTCGCGTGAGTTCTTTCTTCGTAAAGCCATCGGCTGGGCACTCAGGGAGTACTCCAAAACCGAGCCTCAGGTCATCATTGACTACATCACAACGAACGCGGACACGTTGTCGGGATTATCGAAACGCGAAGGGCTGAAGGTGTTGTTGAAACAAGGCGCGGTGAGCGGCATACCTTAACAATCGGCGCGCCTCAATCGCCACTTTAGTCCGCACTACGGCGCATTGTCCGTCAAATAGTCAAAGGCGACGTTGGCCATCACCTTCACGCCGGGCAGCAACGCCGATTCATCGACGGTGAAAAACGGTGAATGGTTTGGAATCGCATCCTCCTCGGCGACGTCTGCCGGCCGGCCGCCGATGAAGAAAAAGAACCCGGGAACCTGTTCCTGATAGAAGGCGAAGTCCTCCGCTCCGGTGATGCGATCGGCAATCGAAAGGTTCTGGCGTCCGTATACCCGCTCGAGGGTGGACACAGTCTGGGCGGTCAGCTCGGGGTCGTTGTAGGTGACGGGCACGCCCGGATCGATGACGACTTCCACGTCGGCCCCCATCGAGTTACCGATGGCGGTGGCGATGTCGTGTATTTTTTGGTGAATTTTCGCCCGCATCGCAGCGTCATAGGTGCGGATAGTGCCGCTCATGCTGGCCGACTCCGGCACGATGTTGTTACGCACGCCGCCGTTGAAGGTCGCGACCGTCACGACTGCCGGTGCTTTGGTGATGTCGACCTGCCTGGAGACGATCGTCTGCAGCGCAGTAATGATGTGCGCGCTCACGATGATCGGGTCCACGCCTGCCCAAGGCCTCGCACCATGCGTTTGCTTTCCTGTTACCTTGATGTCGAATCGCTGTGCGCTGGCCAACGCGCCTTGGGGTCGATAGTTCGCCGTACCGGCCAGGCCCCCTTGTGAGATATGTAAGCCGAAGATGGCGTCGACGTTCGGGTTCTTCAACACGCCTTCGCGCACCATCATGCTCGCACCGCCTTTCTCGCCTTTCGGCGCGCCTTCCTCCGCGGGTTGGAAGATGAACTTGACGGTACCCGGAAGCTCACCCTGCATGCCGCTCAATACGCTTGCCGCCCCCATCAGAATGGCGACGTGGTTATCGTGCCCGCACGCGTGCATGACGCCGACGTCCTGACCTTCGTAGCTGCCGCGTTGCTTGGAAGCGTAGGCAAGCCCGGTTTGCTCGACGACCGGCAGCCCGTCCATGTCTGCACGCAGTGCAACCACCGGGCCCGGCCTTGCACCTCTCAGCACACCGACGACGCCGGTGTGGGCAACTTCCGTCGTCACCTCTAACCCTAGGCTTTCGAGATGTTCGGCGACGAGCTTGGCGGTACGCACTTCGCGATTGGACAGTTCCGGATGTTCGTGGATGTCTCGACGCCAGGCGACGACCTGTGCTTCCATGGCCCTCGCCGCTCGATCAATGTCGTCGTACACATCGCCGAACGCTTGCGCCGTCGCCGCGTAACACACCATCAACATTAGTATTCGCATGCTCATTGGTTTCCTCACTAACGACAGGTATCGCTGACGATCTCGCCCTCTATGACGACGGCGCAGATATGGGTGGTGTATTCGAAGGGATCGCCATCGAATAGCGCAACATCTCCGTGCAGTCCGCGTTGCAGCGAACCGACACGGTCATCGATGCCAAGAATCTCCGCCGGCGCAACGGTGATGGCGCGCAGCGCACCCTCAAGTCCGAGCCCGTGCGCTGCGGCAATAGCGGCCTCGAACAACAGCACCCGGGTTTTCGGCACGTAGCCTTCGTACCCGGTCTGCAAGGCAAACGTGACGCCAGCCTCCGCCAGCAGATGCGCGCTCTCGATGCTCGCGTTCTTGCGCTCGCCGCCGGCGCGCATCATCGGAGGATGCAGGAGTACGGGTACGTTTGCGGCCCGCAACTCGTCGGCAAGCAAATACGCCTCCGAGGCACCCGCAAGCCACAGGTCGAAGCCGAACTCGGCCTGCAGCCGCAGTGCTGCACCGATGTCCGTCACCGTGTGCGCGGTGATCATGGCTTTGAGCTCGCCGTCCAGAACCCGCACCAATGCTTCTTTCTTGAGATCTCGGTCCGGTGGCTTGTCCTTGTCTTTGCGTTTGGTCGCATAAGCTTGCGCTTCGAGAAAAGCCGTCCGCAACATGGCCACGCTCTTGGCGCGATTGCCCGGCGATTCGAAGTTTTGAGCCACGGAGTTGCCAAGGGTGATCGCAATCGCAGTGTCGGGTTCCAGCACCGCCTGTTCGGCGTTGTTGCCTCTGGTTTTGACGATGAGCGTACGACCGCTGATCACCGCGCCCGGACCGTGGCCCGTGTGCATGGTTGTTACCCCGTAGTTGCGCACCCATTCGATGAGCGGTTCGTGGGCGTTGTACGCATCGATCGGTCGCAAGTCCGGTTGCAGCGGCGCCGATTTCTCCAGTTGATCCTGGTCGCGCACCTGACCCTCGCGGCCGCCATAGATACCGGAAAGCCCGATCGTCGAATGTACGTCTATCAATCCGGGGGTGACCACCTTCGCTTCGATCATTCGAACGCCGTCGGGCACTCTGATGCGCGATCG
The DNA here is from genome assembly GCA_965364915.1 of uncultured Pseudomonadales bacterium. Lineage (GTDB taxonomy): Bacteria > Pseudomonadota > Gammaproteobacteria > Pseudomonadales > Azotimanducaceae > Azophilus. The sequence continues at coordinate 3,314 of CBDTZM010000238.1, forward strand.
GGGACCAATTCGTGCGATGCGACCGTTGCGAATGAGTACGACCCCATCGGTAATGGGATCGCCCGCCATCGTGTAAATGATCTCTCCACGCACCGCCAAATCCTCGGCACTTGCCGGAGCCCCGCTCGCGAGCACGCAACTCAGGACCAGACCAACTGCGGACAGGTTGATCGGAAATCGTGCGCTCATCGTCCGCCTCCGACGTCTAATTCCGAAGCGGCGTTGTCGTACACCTCGAAACCGCCGACGGCGTATTTGCGCTGTTCAGGGTCGGCGCGATCGAAGATGAGTTCGCCTTCTACCCAAGTCTGCTCGACCTGGGTGTAGACGCTGAACGGCGGACCGGACAACACCACGAAGTCTCCGTCCTTACCGGGTTCCAGCGAACCGACCCGGTCGTCGAGACCCAACGCGCGCGCGCCGGCCAGGGTCAAGGCTTCGAGCGCCCCGGCCTCGGACATGCCGTAGCGCACATTGAGGGCGCCATAGCGAAGGAAGCGCCGCGAATCGAGTATGTTGTCGTCGGTATTGAAACTGACATCGACGCCGGCAGCTTCCAAGATTGCGCCGATCTCCATATTCCAGCCGAGCGCCTCTTCCTTGCCCCCGGGCGAGTTGATGTAGGTGACAGAGGTCTTGATGCCCGCCGCGGCGATTTCGCCGGCCACCTTCCAGGCATCGGTGGCGTGCTGCAGAACCGGTTGAAAATCGAACTCCTTCGCCAGCCGCAGGATCGTCACGATGTCGTTGTGACGATGGGTGTGGAACTGCACGCGGCGCTCGCCGCGCAAGATCTGCGCGATAGCTTCCAGGCGCAAGTTGCGGTCGGGCGGATCCTCTCCCTCGGCCGCGGCCTTTTCTTGTTTTTCAATATACGCCTGGCCCTCGACGAAGAGCCCGCGAATGAGGGCGGCCGACTTGGCGCGCGTGCCGGGAAACGGCTTCTCGCGGATCGAGTTCGTGCCGTTGGCCATCTTCATGCTGCCGCAGATGTCGTTCGTTGGGTCGTCGCAAAACA
>CBDTZM010000239.1:0-4321 GCA_965364915.1 uncultured Pseudomonadales bacterium
GATCATACGTCGAAATCCAGCTCGACGCTGTCGGTAATCGGGTGGCTCTGGCACGTCAGAACCATGCCCGCGGCGACTTCCTGTTCAGTCAAGGCGTGATTGACGTCCATGTCGACTTTACCGCTCACGACCCGTGCCTTGCAGGTCGCGCAGACACCGTCTTTACACGAGTACGGCACGTCGAGACCCATGGCTTGAGCGCGGTCCAGCAGATTCTCGCCGTCGCTCTCCAGATCGAAGGTGTAGCGGCGTGCGTGCAGTTTGACCGATACCTTGGACACCTTGTCGCTGAACTTGTCCGCCCGTGCTTCGTGTTTGCGCACGCGATGAGCTGCGTCATCGGCAGACGCGGAAAACAGTTCGTAGTGAATGTTCGCTGGCGCGACGCCCTCGCTGCGCAGTCCGCGGGTGACCTCAGAGATCATGGATTCGGGTCCGCAAAGGAAAAACTGGTCAAATGCACGCAAATCCAACAGTCGCTGGATGAGCTCGGCGCCCTTGGCATTGTTGATGCGTCCGTTGAACAACTCGTTGTCCTGCTGTTCTTGACTGAATATCGGTACCAGGTGGAATCGCTCCATGTAACAATTCTTCAAGGCCATGAGAGCGTCGCGGAACATCATCGACGCGGACGTCTTGTTGCCGTAGAGCAGCGTTACCCGACCTTGCGAGTCGTGAGCGAGCGTCGTTCGAATGATCGACAAGACCGGCGTAATGCCGCTGCCTGCCGCCATGCACAGGTAGTTGACGCCAACGGGTTGCTCAGCCGGGGGCGTGAACTGGCCTTTCGGCGTACCGACGCTCAGCACCGCTCCGACAGCGAGTTCTGTGTTGGCGAACGTACTAAACCGGCCATCGGGCATGCGTTTGATACCAACCTGCAACGGCTCGCCCGGTGCGCTGCAGATCGAGTAGCTGCGCCTAACCTGTTGGTCGTCGATGCACTGCTCGAACGTCAGGTATTGTCCCGGCTTGAAGTCGAAGGCTTGTACCAAGTTTGCCGGAACCGCGAGCGTGACTTTGACCGCGCTCGACGTTTCGGAAGCAACATCTGTTACTCGTAAGTCGTGAAACATAGCGTCCGGCCTAAACCGAGATCGACCATCACCACGCCGCATGCCATCGTAAGGATCGTCACCAGACGGCCCCGGGATACGTGCGCGGCAAATGCTGCATCTCCGCCAACATAAAACCTAAATGTTCCGTGTGCACCCCTTCTCGACCGCCCGTCACCGACCAATCGCCGGTCGGCATCTTCAGCGTCGCGCGAGAAACCAACGCGGATAGTCGCTGCAGCCATTCTGCCTCGAGGGCAGTGCGGTCCGGCAATATGCCACTTGCCACCAACGTCGCGTGCTCGGTTTGATCGTCGAACAATTCCGAGGCGTAACCCCATACGCCGTCGAGCGCTTCTTGCATACGCCGATGACTTTCGTCGGTGCCATCGCCCAGCCGCAACAACCACTCGCTGGAGTGGCGCACATGGAATACGGCCTCTTTGTGCGCTTGCTCGGCAATACTAGCCAACGTGGCATCTCCACTGTTGCGCAACGCGCTGAAATACAACTCGTCAAATGCGTCGACCAACACCTGACGTGCATAGGCGGCCGCAAAATCCGCACCGCGCAGCTCATAGATCAGCAGGTTGGTAAAGTCCGGCGCATCACGCAGATAGGCGTATTCGTCTTCGCTGCGGCCACCGAGTTGCTCGGCATAGCGGTACAACGATTGGGCGCGGCCCAACAGGTCGAGTGCCGTGTTGGACATCGCCAGGTCTTCTTCCAGAAAAGGCGCCTTGCCACACCACTCGGACAATCGATGGCCAACGACGAGCGCATCGTCGGCAAGCCCCACCACGGCGGACAACAAACTCATAGGTTTTCAACACCTTCCGGTAAGTCGTAGTAGGTCGCCTGGCGATACGGCTTGGCATCCGCCGGATCGAAGAACGGGCCTTCGTCTGCTTCTTGTGAGGCACAGATCGAACTCGAGCGTACGACCCACAGACTCACCCCTTCCTGACGCCGAGTGTAGATCTCGCGTGCGTACTGCAGCGCCATCTCTTCGTCCTGGGCACGCAAGCTGCCGGCATGGCGATGCTCGAGACCCCGTTTGGAGCGCACGAAGACTTCATACAGTGGCATGAGTTCAGGCATGCGGCGGGTCCTCATGTTTTTGGTCGTAGGCGGCGATCGCTTCGCGAACCCATCGACCGTTCTCGTGAGCACGTTTGTGTTCAGCAAGACGTTGCCGGTTGCAGGGACCGTCACCTTTGATCACGCGATTGAATTCGTCCCAATCGATCGCGCCGAACCGATAGTGCTGGGTCTTCTCATCCCATTCGAGATCGGCATCCGGTACTGCGAGCCCCAATATATCGGCTTGCGGTACGGCTTGGTCGATGAACTTCTGGCGGAGCTCATCGTTGGAAAAGCGCTTGATCTTCCACGTCATCGATTTCGAGGTGTGTTGCGAATCAGCGTCCGACGGTCCAAACATCATGAGCGACGGCCACCACCAACGATTCAACGCATCTTGCGCCATGGCGTGCTGCTCGGCAGTACCGGTCGCGAGCGCGTACATGATCTCGTAACCCTGACGCTGATGAAAACTCTCCTCTTTACAGATGCGTATCATGGCGCGTGCATAGGGTCCGAACGAACAACGCTGCAGGGGTATTTGATTGACGATGGCCGCGCTATCGACGAGCCAGCCGATCGCGCCGACGTCGCCCCAAGTGAGTACCGGGTAGTTGAAGATCGACGAATACTTGGCACGACCGCTATGCAGTGCATCGATCATCGATGCGCGGCTTACCCCCAACGTCTCCGCGGCACTGTATAGATACAGCCCGTGACCTGCTTCGTCTTGCACCTTCGAGAGCAAGATCAACTTGCGTCGCAACGACGGCGCCCTAGTGATCCAACCGCCTTCGGGTTGCATGCCGATGACTTCCGAGTGAGCGTGTTGAGAGATTTGGCGGATCAGCGTCTCGCGATACGCTTCGGGCATCCAGTCTTTCGGCTCGATGCGCAACTCGGCGTCGATGCGTTCCTGAAATCGAACCTCCTGGGTTTCCGCTTCGCGCTTAGCGCGGTCCATGCAACCTCCTGCATCGGCCAGTCCGGGCCGTTTTAACGATGGCGTTGTCCGCATGATAACCTCAGCCGGCAAGGGGGTGACACATGCATGAGACTGCTTGGACTCGGATCGAACAATTCGACCGAATCGAACTGGCCCATCTTCCAACGCCGTTGGAACCGCTGGATCGTCTTTCCGAGGAGCTCGGCGGCCCTCGCATCTGGATGAAACGCGACGACTGCACCGGGCTCGCGACCGGGGGCAACAAGACCCGCAAACTCGAATACCTGCTGGCAGACGCAGAACGCATGGGCGCCGATACGATCATCACCTTCGGCGCCATCCAGTCCAATCACGCTCGGCAGACCGCTGCCGCTTGTGCCAAACGCGGCATCGATTGCCAGCTGATACTCGCCCGCAAGGTCAACTGGCAGCACCCCGACTACGATCGTCTCGGTAACGTACTGCTCGACCGCCTGGTCGGCGCGACGCTGCACATCATCGAGTCCGACGAGGTAACGGATTGCTACCAGGAACTCGTCAAACACTGCGAGTCGACCGGACAAACCCCGTATGTGATACCGACCGGCGGTTCGAACGCGATTGGCGCACTCGGTTACGCACGCTGCGCGCTAGAACTGTTGGGTCAAACTGATGCTCGAGACATCGAACTCGCAACCGTCTTCCACGCCAGTTCGAGTGCCGGTACCCAATCCGGATTGTTGTTGGGCTTCGCCTTGGCCGGCGTTGCAACCCAAGTTCAAGGCATCAACGTATCGGAGCCGGATCCGAACGCGATCGTGCAAGACATCATCAAAATCACGGGGGCAGCTGTTGAGCAGTGGGACCTTCCGGAAGTCCCACAAGAGCGTATTCAGGTCGATCATCGCTACTTGGGCGAGGGCTACGGCATTCCAACGAAGGCGACGGTCAATGCGGTGAAGTTGGTCGCCGAATTGGAAGGCATCGTGTTGGATACCGTGTATTCGGGTAAAGCCATGAGTGGTCTGATCGACCAGATCGTGTTGGGAGACTTGAATGACCAGGACATCGTGTTCATTCACACCGGCGGCGTCGCGTCGTTGCCCGTCTACGACACGCTTTTCAACGACTGTTAGTCCGGAAATTTGCTTCCTGAATATTTCCTCTGTCGGTTTTCTACGAAAACCTCGCATTTTTCTTCCAAAAAATGGTCGGGCATCCCTGCCCTCCACTAGCGCGGTCTCAGAATGCTACGCAT
>CBDTZM010000240.1:0-4306 GCA_965364915.1 uncultured Pseudomonadales bacterium
CCTACGCTCGAGGGGATTCAACGTATTGAAGTTACTCGCATTTAGGGGTACTTATACGCTGGGGCAAGAACATGAACTTAAGCGTATTCGACAAGTTCGTTCGTACCGGCGAGTTGACCATCGTCGACCATCGAGGCCAGCGTCAAACGTTCGGCCAAGGGCAACCTAGGGCCACATGGCACCTCCTCAAGCGCAGCACGCTGCCGCGCATATTGCGCAATCCCGCGTTGAATCTAGGCGAAACCTATATGGCCGGAGAGTGGGCGGTCTCTGAAGGGTCGTTGCACGACCTGCTCATGCTCTTACGCTGCAACCTCGAACCGCTATTGGTCGGCAGTGCCCAAAAAACTCTACGTGCCTTAATAAGTTCCTGGAACGGTCTGACCTCGAGCCGCAAGAACGTCAGCCGCCACTACGACCTAGACGAACCGTTGTTCCGCGCTTGCCTGGACCGTGAGATGCACTACTCCTGCGCATACTTTCGCCATGAGGACATGAGCTTGGAGGCTGCCCAGGCGGCCAAATGCGATCACATCGCCCGGAAGTTGGCGTTGCGTGCAGGTCAACGGGTGCTCGATATCGGCTGCGGGTGGGGCAGCCTGGCATTGCACTTCGCCGAACACTTCGACGTGCATGTCACGGGCTTGACGCTGTCAGGCGAGCAATTGCGTGTTGCGCAACAACGCGTCATCGATCGAGGGATGGCCGACCGTATCGAGTTACGCCTAGAGGACTACCGCAAACACCGCGGAGAATACGACCGCGTCGTTTCGGTCGGCATGTTCGAACACGTTGGCAAACACAATATTCAAACCTTCTGCGACAAGGTATTCGAATCGTTGTCAGAGGATGGCGTAGCTCTGCTGCACACGATCGGCAGCAAGAGCCCTCCCTCCCCGCTCAATCCGTGGTTTCGGCGCTACGTTTTCCCGGGCGGTTACATTCCGTCCATGTCCGACATCGCACCCGCCATCGAGCGTTCCGGATTCACCAACGCGGACGTCGAAATTCTCCGTTATCACTACGCATTAACCCTGCAAGAGTGGAATCGTCGCTTTCAGCAGGTTCGCCCCAAGTTTGTCGCCGCGAAGGGAGAGCGGTTCTGTCGTATGTGGGAGTTCTATCTCATCGCCAGCCAGACCGCGTTCGAGATCGGCATCGTCGCCGTGCAGCACTGGTTGCTCGCCAAACAAAATCAGACCGTCCCGATAACGCGAGACTATCTCTACCCAGAGAAGCCTTTCGCCAAGCCCTTGTCAGCGCCGTTGCACGAGATAGCGCAACGCGCCAAGTAGGCCCGGAGACTCATCTAGGATCACGTACAACGGGATGGCCGCCACCATGCCCGTCAGCGCACCGCGTTCCTCAAACCGGCGCCTGAGCGCGCTATTCTCCGCAAATCTCGACAAGCTCGGTACGATACCGCCACCGATGTAGACACCCCCCGTCGCACACACCGTGACAGCCAGATTACCCGCGGCAGCGCCGAGCAAACCGAAGAAGATCTCCAACGTTTGATGACACACCGGATCCTCGACCGTCACGCCGCGGCCCGCTATCTGCTCTGCCGTAAGTGGGTCGACGCCGTCCGATGCGCCCCACAGAACGGTGACGGCCCGGTGCAGATTGACCAAGCCGGGACCCGACAGCACCGTCTCCCAACAGACATGGGCATGTTCTCGTTGCAAGATCGTGAGTAGTTCCTGCTCCAAGGGCGAGCCGGGCGCCAAGTCAGCGTGCCCGCCTTCCGAGGACACGATCGACCAACCCTGATCCTGAGGAACCAGCACACTCATACCAAGACCGGATCCTGGCCCCAGCAACGCCTTGACACCATTTGCTGTTCGTTCGCCACCGATCTGCCGCAGATTCTCGGCAACCGGTACCGCATGCGCGAGCGCCACAAAATCATTGACGACGTGTAACGAACAACCCAGCTGTTTGGCGATCTCGGCTTCTGCAAAGTGCAAGTTGCCATTGGTGAGCTTGCCGATACCGCCATCTACCGGTCCGGCGATCGCAAGACAACCGGCTTCGAATGGTCCGCCGTCGAGTTGCCGGCAGGCAGCGTCGAGCAACTCTGCAGAGGATGCGAACCGGTTGGTCACAAGCGTCAACGCCTTGCCCAGACCGGCCTCGCTACCGATAGCGAAGCGCGCATGCGTCGCGCCGATGTCCGCAACCAGATAGCCATCGCTCATCAACCCATTCTATTAGATTTTGAAAGCCACCAACCGATTGAGTAAGGTCCGTGCTATGAAGACCTGTCTGGTTGGCCTGGCAATACTCGTCGCCCCGTTTCTGACGGGTCCGACCCTCTCGGCCCAGACCCTGCACCTCGGCAATACCGGGGAACCCCAGACGTTAGATCCCCATCGCTACAATCTGCGGTTAGAGGAGACGATTCTCACAGACCTCTTCATGGGACTGACCACGTTCAACGCCGAAGGCGCAACCGTGCCGGGGTCGGCAGAGAGTTGGACGGTCAGCGAGGACGGGCTGACCTGGACTTTTCGATTGCGCGACAATCTGCAATGGTCTGACGGCCAGCCGTTAACGGCGCACGACTTCGTCTATGCGTTCAGGCGCTTGTTGAATCCCGAAACCGCCGCAAGCCTTGCGTATTTCATGTACATGTTAGAGAACGCCGAAGGGGTCAACTCAGGTGCCCTGCCACTAACGGCATTGGGCGTTACCGCGGCGGGCGCGCGCGAACTGGTGCTCAAACTAGACAAACCTTATCCCTACCTTCCCGAACGTTTACTCTACCCAACCGGACATCCCGTACCGAGGCACGTCATCGAACGGGTCGGTGACAACTGGATCAAACCGGAACACTGGGTATCGAACGGCGCGTACACGCTTGCCGATTGGCAGCCGCAGGCCCACGTGCGACTCGCCCGCAACGACCTGTTCTACGACCCCGCCGCCATCGAAACCGTCGTGTACCATCCGTTGGCCAACGAGCAATCCGCATACAATCGATTCCGTACCGGGGAGGTGCATGCCGTCGGTACCTTTCCTGCGGGCGAACTAGATTGGATCAAGGCCAACATGGCCGACAGCCTGCGGTTATCACCCCTGCTGTCCATCGTCTACCTCGTCTTCAATACGACAACCCCACCATTTTCGGACCCGCGAGTACGACAGGCGCTGGCGATGATGATCGACCGCCAAGTCTTGACCGATCAGGTACAGCGTTCCGGAAACCAACCGAATCGAAGCTTCGTACCCGAATTGGTTGCCAACTACCAACCCCCCACCACTTCCCGTGCGACGTTGGCCGGCGTCGATCGCGCTCAACAAGCCCGCCAATTGCTACAAGCGGCTGGTTTCGACGAGGCCAATCCGCTGGAGGTTACGCTCCGGTACGTAAGCGGCACGGAAGCCAAGCGTACGAACCTCGCCATTGCCGCGTTCTGGAAACGCATCGGCGTCGCCACGCAACTACACCAGTCGGAGTTGAAAGTGCATTTCGCCGACCTGCGCCAAAACGACTTCCAAGTCGCGCAGGCGGGTTGGTTCGGCGAAAACAACGCCGAACACTACCTGGGGTTGTTGGTGTCCGATACCGGCGGCGTCAACTACGGTCGCTACGACAATCCCGCATTTGACGCGGTCATGGCCAGGGCCCGCGCAGAGGCAGACCTTGCGACGCGCAACGCCATCTTGAGCGATGCGGAGCGCCTGGTATTGCCGGAGTATCCGGTGGTCCCACTCTATCGCGTCATGATTCGCCGGCTGGTCGACCCCAGGCTCGCGGGTTGGCATGAAAACCCGCGCGACGTGCACGCAGCGCGCTACCTCCACTGGAACTAGGCACACCGATGGGACGCTATCTCGCCGTCAGGTTGGGTTACAGCCTGCTCACGTTCTGGGTAATCGTGACCGTGGTGTTCTTTCTCATGCGGCTAGCACCGGGCGGACCGTTCGATGGCGAGCGCCGGCTACCCCCCGAGGTCGAAGCTAATTTGAACGCTGCTTACAACCTCGACAAGCCACTGGTGAATCAGTACGTCGACTATCTGACCATGCTCGCGCAGGGTGACCTGGGGCCATCATTCCGGCAGAAGGACTTTACCGTCAACGAACTCGTAGCCGCCGGCCTGCCCGTGAGCGTGACCGTCGGCGGTCTTGCTCTATTGTTGGCCATTCTGGGGGGCGTGAGCGCAGGTGTAACCGCAGGCATGAGACCCGGTTCGCGCACCGACACGATGGTGATGGGTATCACCAACGTCGGCATTTCTTTACCTACCATCATCGTCGCACCTGTGGCTGTGTTGCTGTTCGCCGTTGATCGTGACCA
>CBDTZM010000241.1:0-4280 GCA_965364915.1 uncultured Pseudomonadales bacterium
CCACGGTAACGACGATTCGATCCAGCGCACCGCAAGCAGGGCACACTGCGCCAGCGACGAAGCGTTCATCGTGTTGCTTACCGTCCATCAAGACCGCAATGCCGCCAGCACCGTTCTTGCATCCGGACTAACCCCCCGCCAAATGGCGAAGGCGTAAGCCGCTTGTTCGACCAACATGCCCAAACCGTCCACCGCCTCACGGGCGCCAGCGGCATTGGCCCATGCACAAAACGGCGTAGCCTCGCCACGAGCATACGACAGGTCGTAGCACAGCGCCCCCCGGACCGCTTCTGGTGCAATGAGTTCGCCTTCACCGGCGAGTCCCGCAGAAGTGCTATTGATGACGATGTCGAAAGGACCAGCCACGGTTCTAAGGCTGCAAGCGCTAACCGCGCCACTTGCGAGCTCGGCAACCAGCGTCTCGGCCCGCGCGACGGTGCGATTGGCGACCACCACGTTACGTACTCCGGCCGCCAGGAGCGGGCCGAGGATCCCGCGCGACGCACCGCCCGCGCCCAGCAGAAGCAGCCGACGACCGACCAGGTCGACCCCATGTGCGTCGAGGTCCGCAAGCAAACCGAGCCCGTCGGTGTTATGTCCGATGGTCGCGTCGCCGTCGCGCGCGATCGTGTTCACCGCGCCGCTCATTTCTGCAGACGCATCGAGCCTGTCGACCCAGGCGTGGGCTTCGGCTTTGAAGGGTAGGGTGACATTGGCACCACAACCTCCTGCATCGAAAAACGCGTCGAGCGTTGGAGCAAACTCACCTCGGGGTGCGAACAACTTTGCATACTCGAGCGTCTGGCCGGTTTGTTGCGCAAACGCGCGGTGAATGTCCGGGGACAACGAATGCTCAATGGGGTTGCCGACGACGACGTAGCGATCCATTACCGTAGAACCCGACCGGTCACGGTGCGAATTTCACTCGGCCGTGTACGATCGCCGGTACTGCCCGGCAGCACATAGTCCAGCCGATCGCCGAACCACTTGCGGACCTTCAACACGTTTTTCGTACTCGCCCGACCCGCAAGGTTGGCCGACGTCGACACCAGCGGTCCGTCGAACATCGAACACAGCGCTTGGGCTTGAGCGTGTCCGGGCACTCTGATGGCGACCGATGTATGTTGGCCCGTTATCCAGGCGGCGAAGCGCTGGTTGGGCACTGCCCAGGAAACCGGCCCGGGCCAACTGGTCAACACGGCAGCCTGGCAATCTGCATCGAGTGCTGCGAGTTCGGCCGCAAAATACGACGGATCCGCCGCGATGACGATCAGGCCTTTGTTCCGATCCCGTGCTTTCAACGTCAGCAACCTACCGACCGCATTCGCATTGAAAGGATCGCAAGCTAAACCCCATACGCCCTCGGTGGCGTGCGCTACCACACCGCCTCGACGCAAGCACCGCGCCGCCCGGGTGAGATGGAAGCTGTCAGCTCCCCAGTTCGGCTTGCACTCGGTCATTCTGAGCCTGAACCGTTGCTGCGTTGGCGGCGCGATCGTCCACCAACTTCTGCGCAAGCGACGGGTCGCTCAACGCCAGCATCTGAGCGGCCAAATAGGCCGCATTTTTAGCGCCCGCTTTGCCAACCGCAACCGTCGCGACCGGAATGCCGCCCGGCATCTGCACGGTCGACAACAGCGCATCGAACCCACTCAACGGACCGCTGTCGATCGGCACCCCGATCACGGGCAGCGTCGTATGGGCCGCCACTGCGCCGGCCAGATGTGCTGCCATGCCGGCCGCGCAGATGAACACTGAACAACCACGCTGTGCCGCATCTTGCACGTACTCGGAGGTGGCGACCGGCGTGCGGTGGGCCGATGTGACCCGCACCTCGTAGTCGATGGCCAACTGTTCGAGGGTCTGGGTTGAGGCCTGCATGACCGGCCAATCGGACTCGGACCCCATCAGGATCGCAACGAAGCTCATTAGGCACCCATCCTCGCGATGGTTTCAAAGGAGCAGGCGAATATACCCGTCCGGCCTTTGTGCGACAAATCCGCTGAGCTCTAGGTGCACGAGCGCAATGCCGACATCGGCCACCGGCAGACCCAATTCCACTGCAATCTGTTCTGCAGAGGTGGGTGTCGACAAGACCTTCTCGAACACCGGCTTCAATTCCGGCGGCGGCTCGAGAGCCTCACGCACCACCTCGCTGTCGATGCCGAACTCAGCCAGCACATCGTTGGCATCTTCCACCAAGCCAGCCCCTTGCTTGATCAACCGATGACACCCGCCGCTGACCTGGCTGGTCACCGGTCCAGGTACCGCAAACACGTCCCGGCCCTGTTCCAAGGCCAACCGCGCTGTGATCAACGAACCGCTGCGCTGGCTCGCTTCAACCACGATCACGGCCTCTGCCAAGCCACTGATGATGCGATTACGCTCTGGGAAGTGGCCTTTGAGTGGGGGCGCATCCGGCAAATACTCGGTGATCAAGGCGCCACCACTCGCAATGATCGCCTCGGCGAGTCGCGTGTTTTCACGTGGGTAGAGTTGCAACAGACCGCTACCCAGCACGGCGGCAGCTCGACCCGATCCTTCGAGCACACCTTTGTGCGCCGCCCCATCGATGCCGCGCGCCAATCCCGATACGACCGTCAGCGCATGATTCGCGAACGTACAGCCCATCGAGCGAGCAATCTCGAACCCGTAGCGCGTACAGCGCCGCGCGCCGACAATCGCAACCGTGGGCGCGCGCAGGCTCTCCAGCGAGCCCCGATGGTAGAGCACGAGCGGCGCGTCCGGGATCGCGTTCAAGCGTTCGGGGAATTGAGCGTCGCATTGGGTAACCACTTCGATGCCGAAGTCGGCTAGCCGAGACACTGTCCAAAGCGGGTTGCGGCCATGACGAGCGTATGCCGCATTGGGTGAACCCTCGGTTTTGAGCCAACGTCGAACTTGGCCGCGCGGAGCCGCCTGGGAGAGGTACAGCAACGCTTCTTTTTCCGACAGCGACATCGGTCCAGCCTAGCCCGCCTAAGGCCGGCGTTAAGGCGCAGCAGACTGAGGAAGTTGTCGGTGCGTAGCGTCGCGATGCGTGGTTTAGGGATTACGCACTTCGTCTTCGACGGCCAACGGTCGGTCGGCTTCTAGTACGAGTGCGTACGACAACTTCTCGAAGGTTCGAAAAACCATCATCAATCCGGCACGCTCGCTCGGCAAGCGTACGGTCTCGTTGGCAAACCTGTCACGGGCTAACGCCCCGCGCTTATAGATCGCCAGCACGTTGCCGGTTTGCAAACCCTCGCGCTCACCGCGGTTGACGACGACAACGTCATACGTACCGACTTGGGTAACGCCACCAAATACCGATATGATTTGCCCGTCGACGGTTCCTTCTGGTGCGCTGGGGAAGTACGTCGAATCCAACCGTCGTTTTTCGGTGACCATGACACGGTCACCGATTTGCACTTCTTCGCGACTCGACGAAATCTTTATCGTCGAAATGTCGTCTTCCTGTGCCTCGACGATACCTAAGCCGATGTACGTGGCTTCCTGACCAAGCGTTTCTTGGGTCTCGGGATCGACGTAAACCGGGCCGCGCCGCACCAAGCTGAACGCCGCGCTGTCCGGCAATGCGCCGCGCACGTAGACACGGTCGCCGCCGCCGAGCACCAACCGCCCACTCTCGCCTTCCAAGACGTAAGGTGCATCGAGCAGCTCCTCGGGCTCGACGACGCGGTTTTGTACCAAGAAGCCCTGAATCGCATCCAGCCGAATCGCCGGAATCGCCGACTCCAGGGGCGTTGCACGAATTTGCGGTTCCAAACGCACCGTATCGCTCGGGGTCAGCCGAACGGTTCTACCGGCATCGCCACGTTCGAGATTCAGCCGTGGCTGCCCTTCGACGTATACGAGAGAAACCTGGTCGCCCGGATAGATGAGATGGGGGTTTTCGATGTGTGGGTTGATCTGCCACAACTCCGGCCACAACCACGGGCGCTCGAGAAATTGGCCCGATATGTCCCACAACGTATCGCCCCTCAGAACGGTGTATACGTCCGGATGACCGGGTTTCAAATACTGATTCAGGTCCGTTGTGGCGGCCTGGATGGTCAAGGTAACCGCAACGAGCACGCCTCCCGCGAGCAGACCCAGGCGTTGGCGAACGGTAAACAGCTTCCTCATGATGTAGTCCTTTTCTCGGTTGCTAGCCGTGGCTTCTGGCCAAACGCCGATCACCATCAATCTGTTAAAAGTGTCTCCATTTTCGCTCGACGAGGCCTGTCAAAACGTGTTTGGAGAAAGAAAAAGTTTATACTCTTCACAATCTTAGC
>CBDTZM010000242.1:0-4277 GCA_965364915.1 uncultured Pseudomonadales bacterium
GCGGCTGTGCAGACATCGAGCGGCAGGCCGAGCGCTTTGGCCCGCGCCATCAACATATCGGGATCTGCCAGCACCACCCAGGCGTCGGGGTGGGTTTGTTGTGCGAGCGTTATGACGAGATCGGGGCCGATGCCCGCCGGTTCCCCGGGGGTGATGGCTAGCACCTTAATGTCCTAACCCTGCGTGCACCATAAAGCTGCCTTATAGCCGCACTTCCACAAACGCCTCGTCGCGGATTTCCTTGAGCCACTCTTGTAGTTCTTCGTCGAAGCGTCGCCGGTGCAGAATCTGCACGGCCATGTCGCGGAGCGCCTCTTCGCCCATGTCCTCACGCCGGCGCTCTTGGACCTCCAATACATGCCACCCGTACTCCGACAGAAACGGCTCGCTGAGTTCCCCGGTCGCCGTTGCCTGCAACTCCTCGACAAACTTCGGCACGAATTGATCGCCCGTCGACCAACCGAGATCACCGCAATTCAAGGCGCTTCCCGGGTCTTCCGAGTGCTCGGCAGAGAGCGCGCAAAAATCTGCGCCCACCAACAACTGCTCATGAATAACGCGAATGGCCGCCTCCGCCTCATCCATGGTGCGAATCTCGGACGGCAGTATCAGGATGTGCCGCACCAAGGCTTGGTCTTCGGTCTGCACGCCCGCGCCGCGTTGCTCTAGAAGCTGGATAACGTGAAAACCGCTCGCGCTGCGGATCGGATCGGCCGTCTCGCCGACGTCAAGCTCCATCACCTGATCGCCGAACAGGCTCGGCAATTCGCCTGCACGGCGCCACCCCAGGTCGCCGCCTTCCAGCGCACGCGCACCAGCCGATTTGGCGATTGCGGTTTCTTGAAAATCGGCGCCCGCCCGCAGGTCTTCGACAATGGTTGCGGCGGCTGCGGCGGCGGCATCGATGACTGCTTCCCCAGCACCGTCAGCCACCGCGAGCAGAATGTGCCCGACGCGAAATTCGTCGGAAAGCAACTGCTGATAGTAGGGCGAGGACAGAAGCGCATCGATGTCGTTATCACTAATGGTAATGCGCCGATTCACCAGGTTGCGTTGCAACCGCTGTATCAACATCTCATTACGGATGTCTTCGCGAAATTCACGGTAGCTCATACCGTCTAGCAGCAGTTGTTCCTGAAACTGCTCAATCGTCATCTGGTTGCGCTCGGCAAAGCTCAACACTGCACGGGTCAAGGTCTCGTCGTCGACCTCGACACCGCGCCGTCGCGCCTGCTGCAATTGCAGGTTCTCCAGGATCAGCCGTTCCATCAGCTGATTGATCAACACGTCCTGCGGCGGCGCTTGCATGTCTTGGCGCTCGATCTGTTGCTTGACGTCTTCCAGACGGCTCAACAGCTCAGAAGCCAGCACCACATCCTCATCGACGATGGCGACGATCGCGTCTAGCTCTTGATACTCGGCTTGCGCGTGCATCGCGAACACGCCCAGAACCACCCATAACCACCGTTTGCAACTCATTGTCACCACCTAGTTAGTTCCTGTCCGGAACCACGACTACGTCAAAAACCAACCCGCTGCGGCGAGCGGTACCCGTGAATGCCGCGCTCCATGACCGATTCTATGCGGTTGCCAAATCCAGCCAACCCCTTGAAAACGACCTGTAGGAACACGCCTTCGTCTACGTCGATATCCTCGAAACTACGCGTGCTCGGGTTATCCAGGTAGCGTCGAGCGATCAGGCGCAGCTGCCAACAACAGTCGTTGTACTCGATTCCACCCACACCCTCAATGGTTCGACCGCTGACCAGATCATAGTTCCAGCGCCCGATCAGCGATAGGTGCCGGGAAATCGGCCAGTACACCGACAGGTCGGTCTGCTCGATGTCGTCTCTCACCCGGTTGCGGTAGCCGATGTTGAAGATCCGCCGGTTATCCAGGCGGTATTGAAGCGAGACCGCCCCTTCGTCGACCTGATCGTCATGCGGGTCCCAAACAATGTTGCCGGTTATCTTCCAGCGCTCTGCTATGTTCGATGCCAATTGGGCGGCAATAGCCGAAGTATCGTCAAAATCCCCCGGGGTGCGGACACCGTTGAGCGTCACCTCGCGGTCTTCGAAGTACACGATTGTACCGATGCTTGCGCGGAAGTATTCGCGGCCTGTCGCTTGATTCAAGAAACGTGTCGTCACGCCTGCGGACAACCGTTTTGCGTCGCCTATGCGGTCCAGGCCGGTAAACCGATTGTCTCGAAACAGCTGTCGATAGCTGAAGGTCATTTCCTTGGCGTCAAACCGAGGCAGTTGATCCTGGTCCTCAAAGGACTGATAGAGGTAATACAGGCGCGGTTCGAGGGTTTGGATGAGCGGTGTGTCGAACCAGTTTAGCTCGCGCTCAAAGAACAGCCCGCCATCCACGCTACCCATGCCGATGCCGCGATCCGGCGTTGTGTCGACGAGGGATCCATCATCCGATTGCAAGTCGTACTCCGTATAGCGGTAACCGGCAGTGAGGGTGAGAAACCCATACGGCCAACTGAGTGGCAGCGACAACCGCGGCTCGACGTGCAGCCGTTCGCCGGTAATCGCGTTCAGACCGGTCAGCCCATCCGTGTCGCGGTCGAAAGAAGCCAACGTCGTGCGCAGCGAGTACTCGAACGGTCCGAGATTGCTTCCCCGATAGGTGGCCTCCAACTCCGGCAGGCGTTGGTACTCTTCGCGCTGGATCTCGTCCATGCGTTGAAAGCGCTGAGCCCACAGCCGCATGGCGAGCCCGCCGTGATCGTAACGAATCTGGCCGAGACGCTGTAAGGCGATGCGGCTGGAAACAGCAAGATCGGTGCCCAGATCGCGAAAGTAGTCGCGATCGCTCGCTGCCGCGTAATCGATCCTGGTGCTAAAGCGGCCGAAGCGGCCACGGTGGTCGACACCGTACAACCAGCGGTCTGCCGGATCGAATGTCGGCGGCACCGGCCCGCCAATATCAATCTGGTCCTGCCAGTCGTCCTTTCCCATCGTGCCGTTGTAGAGGTCGTCGCTCGGCAACATGGCGCCGGACAGCAAGGTCTCTTGCCAACCCGACATGTGGCGCAATTCCAGCTCGGCGCCGGCACCGCGTTTGCTCATCAGACGCGGAATGATCGTCGCGTCGTAATTGGGCGCCAGATTGAGGTAATAGGGCACGGACAAGTCCAAGCCATCGTCGCTCGAGTAGCCGACGTTGGGAAACAGAAACCCCGATTGACGGTCATCGGTGACCGGAAACTTCAGGTACGGGGCATAGAAAACCGGCACACCCTTGACGCGAATCACCGCATGCTTGGCGGTTCCAAACACCTCGTCCTTGGGAATGCGCAACTGTGACGCACTGATTCGCCAGTTGTTGTTGCCGGGTTCGCACCGGGTAAAGCCGTTGCGGCTCATGATCAAGTTACCGGTCTCGTCCTGCACGATGTCGTTGGCCGACCCGCGCATGTCTGCACCGAGCAACAAGAACTCCGCATCGTTGAGCTCGGCCGCTTGGTTGTTCAGGTTGACCTTGGCGCTGGCGCCTTGCATCGCCACTTCGGGTTCGAGTATGAATACGCCACCGGAAAGCTCGGCGTCACGAGTTTGTTGATCGACGGTAGCGCGCGACGTACGCAGCACGCGGTTGCCACGCGTAATGATCACGTTGCCTTCCAGCACCACCTCGCCGTCGAGAGCGTATTGCGCTTCGTCAGCTTCAGCCTGTACGGGAAGCGCATCGTCATCGGCGTCCGCGCCGAACGGCAGCGTCGGCAGGCGATACATGCCGTCGCAATACGCGGGTAGTTCGCCCTGCTCTTCCGGTGTGAGTGCGGCTCGATCGAACCAGTAGCTGGCGGCGAGTTGTCCGGGCTGGATGACGACAGAGGGCGTGAAAGGCACCGGTGCAGCGACAATAGGCGGTACCGCGACGGCGGGCGGATCGGCCAAAGGCGCAACGACGGGCTCAGGCACAGATGCGAGCTCAGCCGCAGGTTCAGGTTCGCGCGCAGACGCGGGCTCCGACGCGGATGCGGGTTCAAGCACAGACACGGGCGTAGCTTGGACGGCAACCGCGGCTTCTTGTTGCTGCGCACCTTCACAACGCCAGACGCCTTGCGCGTCCGTCGTACAGGACCAACCCGAGTACTGGTTCATCCGTATCGGCGAGGATTGTTGCTCTTCGGCCGCGTACGCCATGACACCGGTCAACACCAGCGTGCTGGCCAACAAGGTTCGCAGTCCGCACATCCGGGCGATGATACCATTCGGACATGCACGCAATCTTGGCAGAATGGGTCGCCGAAGCGCTAA